>NZ_JAEVHJ010000005.1:0-78773 GCF_016802855.1 Micromonospora sp. ATA51
GTCGACGGCGATGGTGACGTTCATGGCGGTCTCCACCGCGACGCCGCACACCTCGCCCTGGCCTTGGCGGGCGTGGCCGTCGCCGATGGCGAACAGCGCGCCGGGTACGTTGACGCCGAGGTAGACGGCTCCTGGGCGGATCTCCGGGGTGTCAAGGTTGCCGCCGTGCGCGTCGGGCACGATCGTGGCTCGCGCTTCCCCGCCGCCTGGGGCGACTCCTACGGTGCCGAGCATCGGCTCCAGGGGCATGACGATCGCGTGGTCGGAGCGGCGGGCGTGGTAGGTGACGGTGCCGGCGGTGGTGTCGATGGTGTAGCGCCACACCCTTTCCTCGATCGGCGGGTGCAGCATCGCCGTGGTGTGGGTGCCGGTCAGTGCTCCGAAGTGCGGGAAGGTGGCGGACATGCCCCAGTCGCGGGCGGGGGTGATGGCCGCGAAGTGCAGCGCGAGGGTGTCGCCGGGTTCCGCGCCGGCCACGTGGAAGGGGCCGGTGACGGGGTTGAACGCCTGGCACACCTTCGAGGGCAGGTCGTCAACGGTGCGGACGGCGCCGCCGAAGCAGTCCTCGGTGCTGGTGACCAGGAGGCTGCCAGGCTTGATCTCGGCGACCGCCGGACCGCCGCCGAAGGTGTAGCGCAGCTCGTCCTCGGTCGGCTGGTAGGTGACCGTGCTTGTCATACCGACCCCCGTCCGCCTGAGAGGCCGGACAGCTTGGGCCGGCGGCCGGCGGCGTACAGACCTGCCAGGGTCAGCATGCCGAGAGTGAGCCAGACGAAGCCGAGGCGTTGAGCGGCAACGTTGGCGTTGACCGCGACGTAGGCGAGGATCGTGAACCCGATTCCCGGAAGGATCAGGTGCGCGACGTAGTTGCGGCTGCGGCGGCGGACCAGGTAGTGCCAGACGACGGCGAGGTGCAGTACGAGGAACGCGGTCATCGCGCCGAAGTTGATCAGGCTGGACAGCAGCGTGATGCCGTCGGTGCGCCAGTTCATGTAGAGGCCGATGGCCAGCGACACGACGGCGGTGAGGGTGATGGCGTGGGTGGGCACGCTGTGGCGTACCGACACCGTGGCGAGGAACTTCGGCAGTTGCCGGTCGCGGGACATGGCGTACAGCAGCCGTGAGGTGGCGACTTGAGCGACGAGGGAGTTCGCCACGCCCCAGGCGACGGCGGTGGCGACCGCGCACAGGGTGGCGAGCCAGGGCCCACCGGCGAGCCGCGCGGCGTCGTAGAACGCCGTCCCGTCCGGGTCACCGTTTGCGAGCAGGCCGCCGGGGTCGGGCACCAGCAGAGCGGCCATCCAGGTCTGGGTGATGAACAGAAGTCCGGCGACACCCAGCGCTGCGGCCATGGCTCGGCCGATCTGTCCCGCGCCGCCCTTGTTCTCCTCGGCGAGCATAGAGATGCCGTCGAAGCCGAGGAAGCTGAGCACGGCGATCGACGCCGCGCCGAACACCAGCGCCCAGGTGAAGGTGTCCGGGTTGTAGAGCGGCGTCCAGGAGAAGCCCTGTCCCTTGCCCTGCGCGAGAGCACGACCGGCTGCGGCGAGGAAGATCACCAGGACGATGACCTCGCCGATGAGCATCACGCGGGTGATCAGGGCGGTCATCCGGATTCCCCGGTAGTTGACCACCGTGTTGAGCAGCACGAAGCTGACCAGCCAGACCCAGACCGGAACGACTGGCACGGTGGCGTGCATCGCCACTGCCGCGATCAGGTACAGCAGGCTCGGCACCAGCACGTAGTCCAGCAGGATGGCCCAGCCTGCGAGGAAGCCGACCGGTGCGCCGATTCCTCGCCCCGCGTAGTTGTAGACGCTGCCGGCCAGCGGGAACGCCCTGACCATCTGGGCGTACGAGGCGGCGGTGAACACCAGCGCCACCATGCCGATGACGTACGCCAGCGCGACCATCCCGCCGGCACCCGCGTACACGGATCCGAAGATGCCCATCGGCGCGATCGGCACCATGAACACCAACCCGTAGAAGAGCAGGTCAGCGAAGCTGAGTGAGCGGCGCAGCTCCGGTCGGTACCCGAACCGCGACGAGTCCGGCGGCACCTGCGCCACGCCGATCTCCGGTGGAGGCGCTGTCTGCCTGGTGTACATGTTGTCTCGTTCCTTCCTGTCGGTCCTCGGTGCCGGCGCACTCCTAGCGGTGGTGGAGCTGGCCGAACGACGGCATCGGCTCGGGAAGCACTCGCATGGCCCGGAGTTGCTGGATCGGCTGCTAGAGGCGCCAGACGATGGACAAGTCCTGAGCGCAGCCCCCGACCCGCACGGCGACGAACAAGCGGCGGAAAATGCCGCCGAGTTCCTCCGGCGCCGCGTCCGCCACCAACCTCGGCGCCGGCGCCGCCACCGCCTCCAGGACGAGCTGTTCGATGTCCTCGGCATCCACGGCGGTGAGCCGACAACCGCAGGGCCCTCGGTAGGCAGGCTGACCGAGCATCCGCACGGGCTGCAGCGATATGCCGCAACTGCGGCAGCTCAGCAGTCCCTCAAGGATGAAGGCCCCCGAGACAGGCGGTTCGGGCTGTGCCGGCCGTTCACCGCTGCGGCCGGATGCGACACGGCGAACGCGATCGCGCACGATGTCGCTTCGCACGTCCATGGCCACGGGGCGCCTCCACCATCACCGCTGCTCGCAAACGCGAGGGCTGGCCACAGCGGTGGAGGTGGCGCGAAGTCTGAATCGCCCAATCCATCGCCGTGGTTTTCTCTGCGACCAGCCTGCGGGTCCGGCCCATCCCCTGACGACGCGTGGACGTTCTAGTGTTGTCCTAGTTTCAGCTCGTCTGCGCCCGCCGTCGTCTACTACGCTGCCGACTCCGACAATGACGCTGAGTGCATAGCCTGGGGGATCTCCCGTGGAGACGGTACGGCGGTGGACCGGCCGCGAGGCAAAAGCATTACGCCTGGCTCTGCGCATGAGCGTGCGCGGATTCGCCGAGCACCTGGGCGTCAACCCGGCGGCCGTCTCCAACTGGGAGAAGCGCGGTTCCGCGACCCGCATGCGGTACGAGACCCAGCAGATGCTCGATGTCGATCTGGCACGGTCGCCGACCGAGGTCAAGCAGCGGTTCGCCCAGTCCCTCAAGGCGTCACCGACCGCAGATCCGAGCGCCTCACCCGTGCCGCCCGACGGCAGCCGGCCCAAGAGGCAAGATCTCGGTACCTGTTCCCAAGAACGGACGGCCGCCGTCCTCGCGGCGCTCGGTGGCCAACACCCCGATGATCTCGTGTACACACCCCCGGCCGACGTTGAGCGCCTGGTTGCGGACTTCCTCGCCTCGACCGCGCGCGTCTACCTGATCACGGGCCCTCCAGGCTGCGGCAAGACCAACTTCACCCGCCACCTGGCGTCGCGGGCCCCCGCAGTAGCTGTTCAGCTGCTGACCGCGGACTCGTGGACCGAGGACATCGACCTGGCGCGGGAGATACTCCGCTACGGCTCCCAGCCGGCCGGCGAGGATCCCCTGCTGACTCTAGAAGTTGAGAGCCGGAACCTGTCCCGGCCGCTGCTCGTCGTCATCGACAGCCCGCAGTCCCGCGCCGTGGTGGACAAGGTCTGCCGCCAGCTCGACAGCACGCTGCGGCAGGTGCTCTCGGACAACCTGAGGTTTCTCCTCGTACTGCGCACACCGCCGGAGATCGAGTTCGCGCCTTACCCCGTCCTATCGGCAGCGGTCATGCCCGGTCAGGACCAGGGTGCCGAGCCGTCGCTGCGGCTGGACCGCTGGGACGCCCGCACCGCCCGGGAGGTGTGGAACGCGCAGCGGCATTCCGATGAGCCTCCGTTCGACGCCCTGCCTCCGAGGATTCGCAACCTGGTCCGCCTGCCGCTGTACATGAGCCTCATCCGGGCCGCCAAGTCGACCGAGCCGCTCGGGCAACCCAACGCCTACCGGCTCATGGAATTCTGCGTCGCATCGATCTTGAAGGCGGCGAGCCTGGACGTCGACCGCGCGACGGCGGACCTGACGGCACTCGCGCGGAGGCAGCTCGCTGCGGCATGGCCGCACCCTCTGCTTCCTGCGATCGAAGCCGACCCGCCAGGGAATATCGGGGATTTCACCGCCTCCCCGATCGCGAGACTCGTGCGGTCCGGCCCGTCCGGCAGCCTGACGTTCCATCACGACGTGATTCGTGAGTATCTCTTCGCACGGTGGCTCGCCCAGCTCATCGAGTCTCACGGACGCTCGACCGTCACCATCGAGCTGCTCAACGACCTTGCTGCTCGCACGAGCCTGTCGGGCGACTTGCGAGGCGTCCTGGAATTCCTGCTGCAGGGCTTGGATGCGACATCACCGGAGCTGCTGGCGGCCGTCGCTCAGTCACCGTCTCTCAGCATCACCGAAACGCTGCCGTTGATGCTCGAACTCACCGGCGAAAGCCCAGCCTTCGCCACCGCCGAAGTGCTGCGCGTGTGCGCCTCCCGGTGCCTGCACGACAATGGCCTACCGCTCGCCAGAGCCCTCCTGCACACCAACGCAGCCGCCACGGCACTGGGCTCGGAGTACCCCCGATGGATGCTGCGGGTACTGCGCCGCTTCGGGCCGGCAGTCTGGTCCGACATCGTGGCGTGCGTCGAGACGCAGCTGCCTGTCGCAGCCGTCCACGACTTCGTCCGTCTCGCGCAACTCGACACCGTAGAGGACGCGGTGTTCCTCGCCCGGCACTTCTACGTCTTCCTCGCCGCTGACGACGGCACTTCCCAGGAGCTGAAGGCACTTCTGGCCCACCCCGACTGGCGGGCCCGCGCCGCCCTCGCCGAAGGGATCCGCGCGGGCCACGCGATCACACACCAGACGATGATCTCGATCATGGAGTCGTTGGCTGCGGACCGCGACTACAAGGTCCGCGCCGCTGTCGCCGAAGCCGCCGGCCGGTCGACCGCACCCGGCCTGGAACACCTACTGGCCGCGCTTCTCGAAGACCGGAACTGGCATGTCCGCGAACGCCTCCTCCAAGGGCTGTCCATCAGAGTTGGAGACGACGACTCGGCCGCCGACCTGGTCATCCAGGGCCAAGGAGCGTGGCGTCATGGCCCTCGAAACGTCCGAATCGCCGCGCAGCGGCTCCTACTGAAGTGCGGCAGGGAACCGCTCCAGGACGAGGACTCCTCTCGCAGCGCCCTGTTCGGCCTACTCCGAGAGATTCGCACCGGTGCCATGCGGCTACCCGCGAACGTCCAGTCCGCCTTGATCAGCCAGGGCGTCGCCTCGTCCGACTGGCTCGTTCGCACCGAAGCCAACCTGCTCGACCGACACGACATCGCCACGAGCGCAGCCGCAGGCATCAGCAAGGAAGCCTTCCGGCGTCTCCGAGGCGGACGCGCCCTTCAGGTTGCACTCGATGTCCGCGACATCGACCACGCCATCGCCGTCGCGCAGGCCGCCGCCAGCGCTGGAGTGCAATTCATCGAGATCGGCGATCCGCTCATCAAGAGCGTCGGCGTCCAGGCCATCAGTGCCATCAAGCAGCGGACCCCTGGTGCGTGGATCGTCGCCGAGATGATGTCCGCAGACTGGGGACGCGACCAGGTGGTCCTCGCGACCGAGGCCGGAGCCGACGTCGTGCTGCTCATCGGACCCGCCAGCATCGCCAGCGTCTCCGCAGCGGTCGAGGCGAGCAGACGCCTGGGCGTCCCCATCATGATCGACGTGCCCGAGGGCCGGCTGATCCAGGGCTGGGTCCAGGACATGGAACGCGCAGGAGTCGACGGGTTCGCCATCACCACGAACATCGACCTGGGCGTAGCCGGCTTCCATCCCCTCGACCAGGCGCAACTCATCAGGTCGTGGACCAAGCTGCCGGTCGCGGTCTCCGGCGGCTTCGAACCCACCGACGTCGAAGCCAGCCGACGACGCTCGTGGGACATCCTCGTCGTCGGTCGCGGAGTCACCGACTCCCTGGACCCCGCTGCCGCCGCGCGGGACCTCGCCGCATCGATCGAACTCACCGGAGGGCCCCGCTCATGAACATCACACCGCTCACGGTCGACCGGATCCCCGACCTCGAAAAACTGCTGGCGTTGGGAGAGCCGTACATCAGGCTACGGAGTTCATCGGACTACTGGCTGTACGCCACGCTGTTCGCCAACACCTGCCCACTCGCCATCATCGACGGGCAGGTCGCCGGCAGCGTGATCGCCTTCCGAAGCCAGGTCGACCCCTCAGAGATCTACCTGCAAGACGTGATGACGCACCCCGGCCACCGCCGCGAAGGAATCACGCGGGCGCTCGTAGAGAAAGTTCATCGGCAAGGTTCTGTCTGGGGATGCCGGCGTCTTTTCCTCACGTCGGAACCCGACAACTACGCCGCGCACAGAGCGTGGCTCGCTCTAGGCTTCAGCAACGTTGCCGGAGACACGACCAAGGCTGGCGTGGCCGTGATCTACGACTACAAGGGGCCAGGAAAGCACCGCGCGGTGTATGAGCGATCGATCAGCGCCTAGCGACAAGTGGCCCGCCCAAGTGCCGAGCCCTGGGCATCTCCTTGCCAGACGTCGGAAGTCGCTGAACATCGCCGAATCCCGACGTCGGGAAGACGGCGACAGACCGTGGGCGGCGTGGGCGGCGCGACAAAGGACGCCGCAGCGATGCAGTGCTTGGACGATCGTTAGCGTTCGGGTGAAGCGGCCTGCGCCCGCCCCGTGGGGACGGACGCAGGTCACGCGGCGCGTGGCGGTGCGGGTTTATGCAGGCGAAGCAGGCGGGCGAGTGTGGCGGCTTGATCGACGGTGGGGAGGCCGGCTTCGGCGGCCAAGGCTTGGATTTCGGTCTCGGTGTCGGGGTCGGTCAGGTAGCGGGCCATCGACAGCGTCCCCGGCAGAACGGCAGGTTCGGAGTCGGCGTGTGCGGTCGGGGCCTCGCCGGCGGCTGTCCGCGTGGGCGGGGTCGGCGGCGGGTGTGGTGTGTTCGCGCGTGATCTCTGGTCACGGCGTGTGGCCATGTCCCTCCCAGGACGGCTCGTGGCGTGAGGGTGTGGTGTGGGTCCATGGGCATCTCCTTCTCGGTGGTAGGAAGTGGTTGAAGATCGATCGCCGGATTCCGCCAGTTGGAGTCGGCGGCGGTCGGCGTGCGGTGAGGGGTTGCGGACGGTACCTCTGGTGGCCGCGGACTTGAAGACGTGCGCCACTCACAGCGACTCACAGCGGCGTGCCGCTGATGTAAGTGCGGGCGCGGGCACCGAACAGCACGGCTGACAGACTCTGACAGCTCTACCGACGCGCAGTCCGCTCCCGTCGCCTCGGTGCCCGCCCGTACGGCGGGCGAGATCGTCGCCCCGGGGTTGGGCGGGTGTGGGTGGGTTCGGCGGCGTGTGAGGCCCACCGGCCGGGCGCACGCGCCGCGTGTCCCGCCCGGCCTCATCAGGCAGCCCGCTCACCCTGGGCCGGCTGGTCCTGGGTGGGGTATTCGTCGTCGTGGTCGGTGTCGGTGTAGGGCAGGTCGATGAGGCGGTGACGGCCGGCGCGGCCGGGGAGTTGCCAGATCTGGTGGGCGGGGCTGGCGGCGAGTGCGGTGCGCAGTTCGGCGGTGGTGGTGGCGATGACTGTGGCTAGGTCGGGGACGGCGGCGAGGCGGTGGTGCAGGTTCGCCTCGCGGCGGGCGGAGGGTAGGTGGAACAGCACTGGCCACGCCCAGGTGCTCATCGTGTACAGCCGCTCGTATTTGATGACCTTGTCGATGAGGACCTGCAGGTGTTCACCGCTGGTGTCGTACTCGAGGAAGAACGGCACGGACCGTCCGTGCTCGGTCCATACCCCGGCGCCGTCCGGGCGGGGGAAACCGCTGGCTCCGCCGATCATGATCTGCGGGTTGCCGCCTTCGCGGTAGAGGACGCCGGGTTCGTGGTAGGCGGACGCGGGCTGCCAGCGGACCAGGTCGCCGTCGGGGTGGGTGCGGGCGTGAGCGGCGAGGTCGATGAAGACCTGGTTGCCGCCGAGCAGGTGCGGTAGGTCCGGTCGGCGGGTGAGGGAGTGTTTGCGGCGGCGGGCTTGGTCCCGGCGGGGTCGTCCGAGTCCGCGTTGGGCGTGGACGTGGTCGTAGCCGAGTTGGTCCAGGACGTAGTGGTAGGGGTAGGACCCGCCGTACGCCCGGTTGGGCCGGAACCGGTCGACTGCCCGCAGCAGGGTGAGGCGGCGTAGGCGGCGTTGGGTGAAGTCCAGGGACGGGAACAGGGCGGCGGCGATCTGGTCGGTGGTGAGTACGCCGTGGTCATAGAGCCAGCCGAGGAGCCGGTCGTCGCGGGCGGTGATGCTGGCCTGCAGTCGCAGCAGCGGATCCGCCGATGTTTGTTGTTTACGCATGGGCGGCCCCAGGGGGGAGACCCCAGAGTGGAGGGTCTGTCTGGAGCGGCGTCGACCCGCTGGAAGCGGCGCTGACCTGGGCTGCGAGCGGCGGTGGGGGGTCAGGTTGGGGGTCAGGATCAAGGCGGACGGTGCAACGGAGATCGGCGCTGACTGCGACACCGCCGGGCACACCGGGTCCGCCGTGACGCCGTTGAGGTATGGGTGAGTGGGGCCGGTGACGGAACCGGCGACGCGGGTGACGTTCGCGATGCGGGGTCTTCATCGTTGGTGCTCCAAGGTCAGGGGTGCAGGTGGGCGTGAGGCGGGTGCGCTCGCCGCTGCGTCGGGTTGCAGCGCAGGTACAGGTCCGGTCAGGTTCTGTCAGCTCGCGGATCTGCTGACAGGCACCGCACCCTGGTCTGACAGCGGCGGCTCGGTCTGACAGAAGCCGCAAGTAGGGGTTCTGTCACGCGGCCTCCCGTGGTGACAGCTCCGGTACGGATGCGGTGGTCTCGGCGCGCAGGACGCGCACGAGCGCCGAGGCGGTGGCGTTGGACAACTGGTGTCCGTCCGCGCGCAGCTGGTGGGCGAGGGCCTTGCGGGACAGCCGTGTCCCCTCGACGGTGAGGGTGTCAGCGGCGGTCCGGGCGGCCGGGACCAGCGCGGCGACCTCCGGACCGTCATCGTCGGTCGACGGCTGGCTGTCCGGACGGTCCGGGACCGCCGGAGGTTGGTCCACTACGGCGGGGATCGTGGTCGTGCGGTCCTGGACCGCGGCAGCGGTGACGGGGGCCGGTCCGCGGTGTTCCGGGACCGACGCGTCGACGCTCAGCGGCGGTCCGGGCTCCGCCGGCGCGGGCCGGACGCTGGGGTGGGATGGGGTGGGGTCGGCGCGGCCAAGGGCGATCTTCACCATCGCTAGGAAGCCGAGCGCGGGCAGAGCGGCGGCGATCCAGCCGATCACCGAGGCCTCCGCCTCGACAACCTGTGCGGCCAGGGACAGCAGCACCGCCGCAGTCAGCATGGTGGCGGGGAAGGCGATGCTCTTGCCCAGGCGCCGGTTGCGGCGTAACTCCAGGCCGGCGGCGATCGAGGTCAACTCCAGGACGATCGCGTCGGCCCAGGCCAGCCAGCCCGGCTGCCCGTGCGCGGCGGCAACGTCATGGACATGGGTGAAGGACGCCGCGCCGGCCGCCCCGCCGATCAGCAGCATGATCGCCACTTGGGCGTGGTCCTCCAGTTGCTGCCGCCCCGACCCTGTCGCGCCGGGCGAGTCGCGGCGTCGGTGTTCACGTGTCGCCAAGGGCCCACCACCTGTTGCCGGCTGGCCCGGGCGACGCCGCACGGGGCGTCATCGCCCGGAGGTGGACCGGGACGGTGGGCGCGACGGCTGCGACCGCCGGGCCCGAAGGGATGATGTCGTGTGCAATCACGATCTTCTCCAAGATGGGTTCGTAAGTTTCCAGTGCGGACAGTCGGGGTTGGCCGGGTCGCGCCTGCCCGCCCGGGGTGGGGGCAGGCGCGACCCTGCCGGGTGACGCCCGGCCGGGCGGACCCCTTGCGTAGCAGGGGACGACAGAAGTCACTATGGTCGAGTCAACGAACACGCCAGACCCCACGCAGGGGCAGGCACCAGGGCAAGCAGGCGTCGCCGCGACCCGCACAGCAGGTCTCGGTCAACAGCGTGGACACAGGGCAGACGGCCAAGCGGAGCCACAAAAGATCAGAACCACCACCGACAGCGCAGAAGCCCTCAGGTGGTGCGGCGGCTCAACTCGCCGACGGACGATCCTTCATGGGGTCCTCCCATCACTCGGCGTACCCCGGCAACGTCGGCACCAGCAACGGCAGGCACCCCCGGAGGGGGTGCCTGCCCGCTGAGTCTGTAGCCGACCGCGCCAGCCGGCGCTGCGGGAACGTCCTTCCATTACGCCCCGGGAACCCGCCGGAGTCAACCACCAATTTTTGTCGGATCGGCCGTCGAGTATTGCCGTCAGTCCGGCTGGGTGCTATAGAAGTCGCCCGCGTCCATCGCGGTCCGTGTACGTCTACCCAGTAGCGGACAAAAATTTTGCGGGATGGTCGCCTGCTGGGACGCCGATCTCCAAATGTGGTCGCGTAGTGCGAGTCGGTGCCTCAAGTCGCCCACCGACTTCTACTCTCGGTCGCCCGACCGACACTCAGGCCGCGTTCTTGTCCTGCGGGCCGAACTTCCACCGCCAGTCCAGGCGGTGGCGGCCGAACGTGCGGCCGTTCACTCTCGAACCCGGCGCGCAGCCGTTTGCTGTCTGCGAGAAGGCAAGTGATCTCCCGCCTGACGATGCGTCCGCGTAGCGCGGCGGGCATGCCGGGGTCGGCGGGGCGTTGCTCGTGTTCGACGATCTGCGCCAGCAGGCCCCTCTCGGCACGGGCGTAGGCAATCGCGGTGACCACGCCTCCGTCACCCAGCTTGCGCCAGTCCTCCAACTCCCCATGCAGCCGCTGGCGTCTCGGCAACTGGCGGTCAAGCTCGTGCATTCATGCCGATTAATCTTTTATTAGTCGCTGAAGTGGGGCGTGCTGCCGGCATGGCGCGGTGGCCGCGGCTTGACCTTAAACGAGACTACTGAGTCAACGGATCAAGATTGCAGCAATTCCAAGAGTTGGCGCAGACACGGCGAAGGCGTAGAGGCCTCTCCGGAAGAAGGTGAGCTTCTTCATCGCGATAACGGACAGCGCGCGCGCCTGAATCCAGGCTTCCTCTCGCTGCTGATCTGCATCGAGAGCAGGGACGAACCCTGGGGGCTGGGTCGCGAGTGACGGGTAGGCGTAGCGACTGAAACCAGCGGGCGCTGCCGTGCGAGGGGTGAGGGCCGACACTAAGAAGACTGCACCCACCGCAATCCCGGCAAGCGCCAGGAGCACCAAGAGCCCCGCAAAAAAATCATGCCAACCATCGAAGGGGGCGCTCTCGATGAATTTCCGCAACTGAGCGACCCCCGCCGCACCGAGCGCCGTCAGGCCGGTCGCAAGAAAACCAATTTTGGTATCGGCGTTGATGATCCAGTTGCCATAGAAGGCGATAGCAGAAATTCCATCATTTCGGTCCGGCTGCACCTTTGGCGCGCTCGACTGTCGCTTAAACACTACGCGGCTCGTAGCCTTCCGTGGGCCAAATTCCGTTCATTCTCCAAGCGGTATAGCAGGCTAGCCAATGCGCCGCCCACACGCCCGCCACGCTCGTTTGGTAGCCCTTCCCCTCCCAGTCGGACCGGTCGGCAATGCAAAGCGCCCCGCTAAGGTACAGGTGCGGAGCGGCGCGAAAACTCCTACCCTCATTCCGGCCGAGCCGCTTAGGCTTCACGGCGACAACGCTAGGCAGTGACCCATCGATCTGAGGAAGAATAAGCAGCTCATACTTGCCGCGACCCGTATCGAGCGTAACTCCGTACGCAAGATCGTTGTCGTCGTCAAGCACCATCACTTCTGCGAAGTGTTTCCGCATGTCGGCGACGTCGTCCGCCTTACTCTCTGGAGACTCAACCCACCATGCGCTTCCCATGTCATCGCGCGCCGGAGCAGGGTCATCACCCCCGTGAAATCGATGAGGTTGCATTGTTGCGAGTGGCGAGGCCGAGCTGACTGACTGCATCTGCCGGTCTCCTAGGACTACAGTGCCAGCGACCGTAACTCCGCGCGGGACGTGGATTCCTACCTTACGGAACAGCGACGGAAGTGTCACAGGTGGCTCCTAAAAAATCTCGATCGCGGAAGTGGGATTGCCGGCGATATGCTCAGTCACCCCATCCAGCTCGGGCAGCAGCTTACGCCAACGGACGTCGTAAAACCTGTACCGCTTGGTCTCGTAATTACGCGTATACCGCTTCGGCGACTCAACGTGCTCCGAGAACAGCCCTACATCTTCTAATGCCAGAAGCTCCATGAACTTCTCCCCTACGACGCACTCCCAGGAGTTCGCGTACTTCTCGCACTTGGCCGCGAAGTTGGCCGCGAAGCCGACCACGTTGATCTCACTGACATCATGGGTGCCGATACGCACGAAATCCAGACGGCCGAAATCGGCACCCACGCGAACTTGCACCGGCTCCATCTCATAATCCTGCAACATGGGATTGAGAGTGGACTGCACCGCGTCCATGATCTGGGCTCCGGAGGCGAGAGCAATGGTTGCGTCGACAGCTGGATCGCTTTCCGCGCAACCGAAGCAGGCGAACAGCCCATCGCCGCGGAGCCCGAGGACATGGCCTCCGTTCTGAACCACCGTTCGAGAAACCTCGGCTAGTACGGCGTGCGCGAGTAGTACCATCTCGTGCGGTGGATCCCAGAAAGTCCGTTGTGTGAACTGCTCCAGATCAATAAAGACAGCGACAGCCTCGCAGAACCCCGATCCACCAAGCGGCAGCGTCATGAAATCCGGGTGGCCAGTGGTTACTGCGCTTACTCCTGCCGCTTGAGCGTGCGAGAGTTCGACGCCTTCTTTCGTCGAAGCTCGGACGTTTCTGAGTCGCCCTATGTTGCCTATCACTCGACTCGCGAAGACTCGGTTGTCGAAGGGTTCGCCCCTCACCTGCACCCTCCGCTTCCTCCGCATCGCGACCCCGCGTCACTCAGTCAAGTCTATGGACGGGGTCCGACAACACCGGTGCGGCGGGGGCTCCCCCAGAGCCGACAGCTCAGGCTGCTGCGGCATTAGGCGGAGACGCCGCCGGCCCAAGGTCAGGTGGCCCCTGGTCCTGTGGGCCGAACTTCCACCTCCAGTCGAGACGGTGGCGGCCGAAGGTGCGGCGTTCGCCCTTGAACCCGGCGCGCAGGAGTTTGATGTCGGCGACCAGGCGGATGATCTCCCGCTTGACCGGGATGTCGTCACCGAGTTCTTGCCACGCCTGCACGGCCTGGTCGCCGATGCGTCCGCGCAGGACGGCGGGGATGCCGGCGTCGGCGGCGCGTCGCTCGTGCTCGGCGATCTGAGCGAGGAGGCCTTTCTCGGCGCGGGCGTAGGCGATCGCGGTGACCTCGCCGTCCTCACCGAGCTTGCGCCAGTCCTCCAACTCGCCCCGCAGCCGTTGGGCTTCGGCGCGGGCGTGGGCGACCTCCTCGTCGGTGGCGCTGGCGGCGGTAAGGATGTCGTACACGTCGGGGCGCGACAGCCACGCCACCACCGTGCGCTGCACGTACTCATCGAGGAATTCGGCCTTCACCGCGGCGCACCGCTTGTGCAGGCAGGAGTACACCTGCCCGGTCCAGCCATGCCGGTTCACCCGCTGCGACGACAAGGGTCCCTCGCACACGCCGCAGCGCGCTAGGTACGACAGCAGATGCACCGCGCGGGCGGGCCGGGTCGTCGTGCGCGACGGGTCGCCCAGCATCCGCACCACCGACCAGTAGGTCTCCTCCTCGACCAGGGCGGGCCAGATCCCGTCGCCGACGATCTCGCCGCGCAGGACACGCTTGCCGATGTAGGCCGGGTTCATCACCTGCTTACGCAGGATCCCCCGCCGCCAGATCCCGCCCTCGGAGGCGGGGATCCCGAGTCGGTTGAGTTCGGCCTCGATCGCGGTCAACGGCGTGCCTTCGGAGATCTTGCGGAAGTTGTCCCGCACCAACTGCGCCCGCGAGTACTCCGTCACCGTCCCGTCCGCCGCCACCGCCGTGCGGATCTCCGTGTCGGGCTCCTGGCGTAGCAGGGCTTTGGTGCGCTGGTCGTAGATCCGCCGGTACCCGTAGGTGACCTTCCCGTGCGGGCGACCCGCTTCGGCGGCGCCGACGATGCCGCGCAGCACGTTGTCGCGGATCGAGTCGGCCATCCACTCGGCCTGCACCGCCTGGAAGCCGAGCATCATCCGGTCGTTCTTGTCCCGCAGGTCATACAGCACCCCGCCGACCAGCCAGAAGAACAGGCCGACCTCGTGGCACATGTCGCGGATCTTCACGAATACCGCAAGGTCGCGTTCCTTGCGGGAGATCTCCCAGACCACCAGCACGTCACCCTTGCCCGCGCGGATCTGCTCGATCAACAACTCGAACTGCTCCCGCTCCTTCGTCGCACGCCGGCTCGCCGAGCGGTGGTTGTCCGTGAACGACCCCGCGTCCGTCCACGACCGCTTCGTGATCTCCCCGAGGTTCAGCTTGCCCTGGTCGTGGACGCTCTTGCCCTGCTCCTTCTTGTCCTGACTCGCGCGCTGATACCGCAACGCCCGCACCTGCACGCCACCGGCCAGCAGCGCGTCCTTGGTGTCGAACCGGCCCCGGTTCTCCGACCGGGCCTTACGCCGTACCATCAGAACCGTCCCCCTAGATCGACGTTCGTGCCGGCAACATCGACTATAGCTTCTAACGATTCTTGACAGTGCCGACGGTGACGCCGAGCAGGTCGGCGGCCTCGGCCTCGGTGCGGTCCTCGAAGAACCGCAGGACCAGCACGGCGCGCTGTTTGGCGGAGAGCTTCGCCAGCGCCGCCCGCAGGGTCAGCCGGAGGGTGGTCTGCTGGGCGTGGTCGGGGGCCGAGTCGCCTCCGCGCGGCTCGGGCAGGTCGCCCGGCATCGACTCGGGAACCCGACGCCGTCGCCACCAGGAGACCTGGAGGTGGTACATGATCTTGCGGGTGTACGCCTCGGCGTTGCCGCTGTCGTGCAGCCGGCTCCAGGACCGGTGGGTCCGGGCCAGCGCCGACTGGACGAGGTCCTCGGCCAGGTGCTGGTCGCCGGTGAGCAGGTAGGCCGAGCGCAGGAGCGCGGGGGTCCGGTGACGGACGAACGAGTCGAACTCACTCAGCAGAGGGTCCACACGAGCCGATCCTTGGGGTGAGGTGGTGCATCATCCTGACGCCCCTCCAGACGTCACCCTCAGCCGCGGTGGTTGCCGTGCCTCGATGAGAAGTTTCGGCCGATCACCGGTCGCCGGTCGGCGGGTCGACCAACCCTCTCCGGTACGGACCCCAGGCGACGAACCGCTCGAACAGCTCCCGCGGGGTGGGGCCGTCGTGCGGGTTCAGCCGGAACAGGTCGTGGGTCGCCTCGTGGTAGAGCCCGGACAGGTAGATGGCCAGGTCGACGGGGCTGGCGTCGTAGTCGACCTTGAGGAGCAGCCGGGCCTCGGCACACGGCCACGGCAGCCCGCAGGCCCGGCACACCCACAGCGGGCGGATCGGCAGGTGCGGCGGGTGGCCCGGCGGGTACGGCCGCGGCCGGTCCGGGTACGGCCCGAGGCGGGGCACCGGAAGCGGACCGGAGGGGATCACCGGCACACGACGTTGTCGGTCCGGCACCGGAACGAGTGGAATGGGTTGCGCATCTCGACCTCCTTCAGCAGTACGGAGCCGGGGCCGCCCCTGCATCGGGGGATCACGGGCGGCCCCGCAGCGGGCCGGACGGAGGCGGCCCGCTACGTGACAGTCTGCTGAGGACGGAACTACGCTCGGAAGGCATCGACGCCGGCCGTGGCGAGGTCAGGTCGGCTGTGCCCTCGGCGCGGGAAAGCCGTGGAGACGCCGGGAGAATCGTGGAGGAAGCGTGGAAGGTGAGCCGACCGCGGAGCTGATCCGGGCACAGCTGCGCCGGCTGCGGATGAACGCTGAGCTGAGTCAGGAGGAGTTCGGGAAGCTGGTCCACTTCTCCGGCTCCCAGGTGTCCGCGGTCGAGCTGGGCCAACGGCCGCTCGACCGGTTCCTCCTCAAGCGGGCCGACGAGGTGCTGGGCACGGGCGGGCTGTTGACGTCCCTGCTCAAGCTGGCGGAACGGGACGGACAGCCGAGCTGGTTCCGGCCGTGGTTGGAAGCCGAGCGGCAAGCACAGCAGTTGCGCTGCTACCAGCCGAGCCTTGTGCCCGGCCTGCTCCAGACCGAGAACTACGCCCGAACCATCATCCGCACCGACGCCATGCTCGGCGACGACGAGGTGGAGAAGCGGCTCGCGGTCCGGATGGACCGACAGTCAATCCTGACGCAGCCGAACCTGACGACGTTCGTGGCCGTGATGGATGAACTCGTCCTCAGGCGGGCTGACGAGAGCTTCCGAGGGCTCATGAGCCAGCAGATCGCGCACCTGATCGAGTGCGTCGAACGCTCGAAAGTCACAGGTTCCGTCGGCGGTCGACGGTGACCCGACCGGACCGGCCGGCGTCGCCGCCGATTCGGCCGGAAAGCCGGCGGAGCACGTCGACTCGGTGGGGGAGCCGGCGGAGCAGGCCGACTCGGCGGACGAGGCCGCGGCGCAGGTGGAGCCGGGGGAGCGGGGCGCCGCCGCGGGCGTACCGAAGAAGCACGGCCGGCGGGCGGCGGCGGGCGACGCCCGCGCCGGAGCCGGCGCCCGAGCTGGACGACGCCGAGCTGCGCGGCGCGCTGGAGGCGATCCTGCTGGTGGTGGACGAGCCGGTCAGCGAACTCACCCTCGCCGAGGTGCTGGAGCAGCCGGCCGAGCGGATCGGCCCGATGCTGGACGAGATCGCCGCCGGCTACACCGCGGCCGGGCACGGTTTCGAGCTGCGCCGGGCGGCGGGTGGCTGGCGTCTCTACACCCGCCCGGAATACGCGGCCTACGTCGAACGGTTTGTACTGGACGGGCAGTCGGTACGACTGACCCAGGCCGCGCTGGAGACACTTGCCGTGATCGCGTACAAGCAGCCGGTCACGCGGTCGCGGATCTCCGCCATCCGCGGTGTGAACTGCGACGGGGTGATCCGTACGCTGGTCTCCCGCGGCCTGGTCGAGGAGTGCGGCACCGAACCCGACAGCGGGGCGTTCCTGTACCGGACGACCACGATGTTCCTGGAGAAGCTCGGGCTGAACTCGGTGCACGACCTGCCGCCGCTCGCCCCGTTCCTCCCCGACGACGTAGAAGAGCTTGCCGATGCCACGCGATGACCGCACCATCCGTACCGACGCGCCCGAGGGCGAGCGCCTGCAGAAGGTGATGGCCGCCGCCGGCGTGGGCTCCCGCCGCGCCTGCGAGGACCTGATCTTCCGGCGCCGGGTGACCGTCGACGGGCGGGTCGCGAAGCTCGGCGACAAGGTCGACCCGGCCACCGCCGTGATCCACGTCGACGGCGAGCGTCTCGTGGTCGACACCCGGCTGGTCTACCTGGCCATGAACAAGCCCCGCGGGGTGGTCTCCACCATGGCGGACGAGAAGGGGCGCACCGCGCTCGCCGACTTCCTCGGCAACCGCGTGGAGCAGCGGGTCTACCACGTCGGGCGGCTCGACGCGGACAGCGAGGGGCTGCTGCTGCTCACCAACGACGGCACCCTCGCCCACCGGCTGATGCACCCGTCGTACGGGGTGTCGAAGACGTACCTGTGCGAGGTGGCCGGGCCGATCCCGCGCAACCTGGGCAAGCGGCTGATGGCCGGGGTGGAGCTGGAGGACGGCCCGGTGACGGTCGAGTCCTTCAAGGTGGTGGACACGCTGGGCAAAACCGCCCAGGTGGAGCTGACCCTGCACGAGGGGCGCAAACACATCGTCCGGCGGCTGCTGGCCGAGGTGGGGCACCCGGTGGCCCGGCTGGTGCGTACCTCGATCGGGCCGATCCGGCTGGGTGACCTGCGCGCCGGGCGGACCCGCCGGCTGACCAACGCCGAGGTCGCCGCGCTGTTCAAGGCCGTCGGCGACTGACCGGAGCCGTTCCGGGTACCGCTGAGGGTAGGCTTCCTCGCGGCCGAGGTGGACCGCGCGTGTCGCGGGTCGCGCCCGGCGGCGTCGCGCGCGTGCCCGGACGGCATCGCGGGCATCATTGACGAAGGACAACCGCTCAACGGCGCCGGAAAAACCGGCGACCCGCGAGGTACGGGCTGAGGAGGAACACGGTGGGGGAGAACGAACGGACCGGGCGGTGCGTGGTCGCTGTGGACGGGCCATCCGGTTCGGGTAAGTCCACCGTCTCGCGGCGGCTCGCCGTCAGCCTGGACGCCCGCTACCTGGACACCGGCGCAATGTACCGGGCGCTCACCTGGACGGTGCTGCGCTCCGGGGTCGACCTGACCGACGCGGAGTCGGTGGCCAAGGTCGCCGGCGAGGTGGACCTGCGCATCGGCACCGACCCGCAGGGGTACGGCGTGACCGCCGACGGCGTGAACGTCGACAAGGAGATCCGCGGGCCGGAGGTGACCGGTTCGGTCTCCGCGGTGGCCGCGGTGCCGGCGGTCCGGGAGATGCTCGTCGCCCGGCAGCGGCAGATCATCGCCAACGCCCGCCGGATCGTGGTCGAGGGCCGCGACATCGGCTCGGTGGTGGCGCCCGACGCCGACCTGAAGGTCTACCTGACCGCCTCCGAGGCGGCCCGCGCCCAGCGGCGCAGCGCCGAGGACGCCGCCGACGTGGCGGCCACCGCCGCCGACCTGGCCCGCCGCGACAAGCTCGACTCGACCCGCAAGATCAACCCGTTGCAGCAGGCCCCGGACGCGGTGGTGCTGGACACCACCGAGCTGGGCATCGACGAGGTCGTCGCCCGGCTGCGCCAGCTGCTCATCGAACGGGGTGTGGCATGACCGAGGACAGCACTGGTTGGGTGGAGCTGCGCGAGCCGGACCTCGACACCGAGGAGCCGTCCGGCCCGCAGCCCGTGGTGGCCGTGGTCGGCCGCCCGAACGTGGGCAAGTCGACGCTGGTCAACCGCCTCATCGGCCGCCGCCAGGCGGTCGTCGAGGACATCCCCGGGGTGACCCGGGACCGGGTGCCGTACGACGCCCAGTGGAATGGTCGGGCCTTCACGGTGGTGGACACCGGTGGTTGGGAGCCGGACGCCAAGGACCGGGCCGCGGCGATCGCCGCGCAGGCCGAGACGGCCGTCGCCACCGCCGACGTGGTGCTTTTCGTGGTCGACGCGATGGTCGGTTCGACCGATGTGGACGAGGCCGCGGTGAAGATGCTGCGGCGCAGCGCCAAGCCGGTCATCCTGGTGGCGAACAAGACCGACAACACGGCCATCGAGATGGAGGCGACCGCGCTCTGGTCGCTCGGCCTCGGTGAACCGTTCCCGGTCTCCGCGCTGCACGGCCGGGGCTCGGGTGACCTGCTCGACGCCATTCTTGAGGCGCTGCCCGAGGCGCCGAAGATCGTCGAGAACCGGCCGCGAGGTCCCCGCCGGGTGGCCCTCGTCGGCGGCCCAACGTCGGCAAGTCCAGCCTGCTCAACCGCTTCTCCGGTGAGCTGCGCGCGGTCGTCGACTCGGTCGCCGGCACCACCGTCGACCCGGTCGACAGCCTGGCGGAGATCGGCGGCGAGACCTGGCAGCTGGTGGACACCGCCGGGCTGCGCAAGCGGGTCGGCAAGGCCAGCGGCACCGAGTACTACGCCAGTCTGCGGACCGCCGGGGCGATCGAGGCGGCCGAGGTCGCGGTGGTGTTGCTCGACGCCAGCGAGCCGATCAGCGAGCAGGACCAGCGGATCCTCTCCATGGTCACCGAGGCCGGCCGGGCCCTGGTCATCGCCTTCAACAAGTGGGACCTGGTCGACGCCGACCGCCGGTACTACCTGGACAAGGAGATCGAGCGGGAGCTGCGCCGAATCCCCTGGGCGATCCGGCTGAACCTGTCCGCCATGACCGGCCGGGCCGTGGACAAGCTCGCCCCGGCGCTGCGCAAGGCCCTGGCCAGCTGGGAGACCCGGGTGCCGACCGCGCAGCTCAACCAGTGGCTCACCGCGCTGGTCCAGGCCACCCCGCACCCGGTGCGCGGCGGCCGGGCCCCGAAGATCCTCTTCGCCACCCAGGCAGGGGTCGCGCCGCCGCGGTTCGTGCTCTTCACCACCGCGCCGCTGGACGCCGGTTACCAGCGCTTCGTCGAGCGCAAGCTCCGCGAGGAGTTCGGCTTCGAGGGCAGTCCGGTGGAGATCTCGGTACGCCCGCGCAAGAAGCTCGGCCCGGGCGGCCGCGGCAAGGCCCACGGCTGACCGTACGTCCGAACGCCGGGCGGCCCCCGCGCCGCCCGGCGTTTCCGCTACCCGCACCAACCTCCTAGGACGCTCTAGAGGATGTGCGGGTGGGGCCGGCGGCGCGGGAGGGGGCGTGCGCGCTTCCGGAAGATCCTGCGCTAAGCTGAACCGGCTGTCGCGGGGGAAACCGCGCGGGGGCATCGGGACGTGGCGCAGCTTGGTAGCGCACTTGACTGGGGGTCAAGGGGTCGTCGGTTCGAATCCGGCCGTCCCGACAGAGAAGAAGCCCTGACCAGCGGAAACGCTGGTCAGGGCTTTAAGTTTGTCTATGGGGTTTTGAACCGCCCCCCGAAAACCCCCCATTTAACGGGGTCGTCAACCAGGTTTGTCATCCATGCGCGTCGTTAGGCGCCGCGGGTGCGGGACGTTGCCGCCTACCGCGGTCGGCGCCGAGTCGCTCGAGGATGTCCGAGACGTCCGGGGCTTGGGCGGGCTTGGCGATGTAGTACGTGGCGGTGACCTCCTCGCTGGAGTGCCCAAGCTGCGCTGCGGCGCTCTTCGTGTCGGTCTCTTCCTTGATGAGGGTGGCCACGGTCTTGCGGAAGGTGTGAGGGGTGACCCAGGCGAGGTCGGTGTCGGCGCGAGCCTCACGCCACTGACGGCGGACGTTGTTCGGCGACAGCCAGGTGCCGCGTCGGGAGGCGAAGATCGCGTCGTGGGAATTGTCGGCGGCGATGAGCTTGCGGGCCAGGATCATGCCGACGGCGAACCGGGGCAGGACGACCATCCGCCAGCCGGCGTCGCTCTTGGTCCAGGGTTGGCGGAAGAAGCCCTGGCCTTTGACGAAGACGAGCGTGCCGCAGATCGTCAGGGTGGGGCGTTCGGCGGCGAGGTCGAGGTCTTCCCAGCGCAGGGCGAGGATCTCGCCGATGCGGGCGCCGGTGGCGAGCATCAGGTCGACGATGTCCGCCAGATCGCCGCTGTGCCGTGGTCCGGGCTTGCCGGGGATGGGTCGCTGCCAGTCGCGGATTGCCGTACGGACGGCCTGGAGATTCTCGTCGGTGAGGGCGACGACGGTGCGGCGGGTTTGCGTAGCCGACCGGTGTCGCGTACGGGGTTGGTGGGGACCGCGTCGTGGCGCACGGCCAGAGCGAACATCTGGCTCAGGACGACTTTCGCGCCTTTGGCTGCCGAGGGACGGTCCTTGGCGATGTCACGCAGGAACCGATCCAGGCGGCCGACGCTGGCTTCCCGGATCCGGAGGTTGCCCAGGGCAGGCAGGATCGCGTTGCGCGCGCTGGTCTCGTATCGCTGGATGGTCTGTGGTGCGATCCGTTCCTCGGTGGTGATCTCTTCGATCCACAGGTCGGCGAGTTTGCTGACGCGGGTCTCCCGGGTGATCTCGTCGTCGTTGGGGGTGGTGCGGTCACGTAGCTTGACCTTCAGCGCCCGTTCGGCGGCCGGGCCGGTGGTGTCGGTGGCCTCAATCTCGCGGGTCTTACCGTCGTAGTCGCGGAACCGCGCTCGTGCGCGGAACCGATTGGGTCCCAGCTTCTGAGTGCGGATCTTGCCCCAGGTGCCGAGGGGCAGTTCAGGACGGGCCATGGATCAACGCTCCGCATCGGTGTGGTCGTCGAGCCAGCGCTCGACCTCGCTGCGCCGGTAGCGCAGGGTGTTGCCGACGCGGATGGCGCGCGGTCCCTTGCCTCGGCTGTGCCAGGCGTAGAGGGTGTTCTTGGGCTTGCCCAGCCAGGCGGCGACGTCGTCGATGGTCAGTAGGGGGTCTGGCCGCCATTCGGTGGCGGCTGAGCCGTTCATCGCCGGCCTAACGTATTGGCCGAACCGGGCTGCCGGCGGCGTGTGGCGGGGCCGGCAGCTTGCCGCCGGCCGGTGGCATTCGATGATAGGGACGCGGAATTGGGGCGGGGATAGGGCGGGCATGGATCGGGTGTCCTTTCGGGATTCCAGCCTGGCAGGGGCCGGGAATCGACAGCGCTGCCGCTGCGATGCACGGTCGCGGGATGTGTTGGCCGTGGACGTCTATCGACCCGTTGCGGCCCTGAGACGTCAAGCCTGTCGCTGATCTTTGCAACGGTGGGACTCTGTGGAATCTGCCCTCCGTGTGAACAGGCATCCTTGCCTTGACCGCTCAGGGAGCAGGCCGGCGGATAGGAGACGCCTATGGGGCGTCCGCCTGGCGATTGGGAGATGTCGCGTGAATTCGTGCGGTTCTCGGGCGCACGGGGGCGTGTTGAAAAGGCTGGAATGCTCATCTTCTTGGTCCAATCGAGATCGACGAAGGTAGGAAAACTTGAAATCGTGGGCATAGTGGTTCCCTTTCAAGGAAGTTGGTTTACGCGAGGGGTCGGGATGTGCGATGTGCGAGAGCTCCGTGGTTCTGTGGACGGAGCTGTTTTAGGGGGTCTTGAAGCCGACGTGCTGGCGACCTGCCAGGGCGGGTAGGCAGGTCCGGCCAGCACGTCGGTCCGTGTTGTCGTGTGTCAGGCAGCGGGCAGGGCGTCTGGCTCAGCTGCGAACTAGGGGAATCTGGTCCACTGGGGCGAATGCCGTCCACCTTGGCCGTCCATGCGGAAGCGTCAGCCGAGATTGGGTTGGCCAAAGCGCAACGTAGATGACTTGATTCGCGTTCCCGGAATGTCGAGCGCCACGCGTTAGCAGCGGTGGATATTGAGTGGCCGCTGGGCGAGGTAAACCGACCACGTGGGCTTGAGGAAACCCGGTGCGGATTTCGCCGTCGGAGGCTGAACCGCCCCGGGCTTCAGGAGCGGCCCGAGCGTGAGTTATCTGGGAGAGCGCGCGGATGGGTCGCAGAGGCGCGGTCGAAGTGCGGGTCGGCGAGTGCAGCGATCAGCGCCCGTTCTCGCACGCTCGAAATCGGCACGGTGGTGGCAATATGACAAGTGGCTCGACGACGAATCCTCGAATCGAGCTGCCGTGTCCGGAGCGTCAGCCGCCTTGCCGCGATTTTCAGGAGCTGCCCGGCGATAGAAGCAGGACGCGATCTGGGGGTGCTTGCTCGCCTGCCACGTCCGGCTATTCAGCTGCCGGAGCGATCGACGAGGCGGTGCAGTGCTGCTCCTACGTCTGGGAGGGCGAGTCGCAGGGTGTGGGCGGTGAGTCGGAGTCCCCACCAGGTGAGTGCGATGAGGTAGCCGATGATCAGGGCGCTGTTGGTGTCGGAGGTGAAGACGAGGGCGTAGCCGATGGCCAGACCGGGTGTGGTGATGGTGCGGATTGTGCGGCTGCGGCTGATGGTCAGGGCGGTGGCCACTCCGACGAGGGCTGCGCCGAGGCTGCCGGCGAGGCCGGGCATTCCGGTCAGGTCGACGGGGACGGTGAGGGTGAGCGACGCGCGCATGAGGAAGATGCCGGCGGTGGCGATGATCGCGTGCGTCATGGCGGGGCGGCTCAGGGCGAGCCAGGTCGGCAGCGCGTCGGCGGGGATGCGGGGTGCGGCGGCGGCGGTGAGGGCGGCGCAGGCGGCGAGCGGCAGGGCCGCGCCGAGGGTCCATTTCAGGTAGGGGGTGTAGTCGAACTCGACGGCGGTGCCGGTGGCGAGTCCGTAGAGGGCGGCGGCGATGGCGCGCCGACGGCGGCGGCGAGGTAGCCCCGCCGGATGAGGCTGCCCGTGGTGGGTTCGGTTGTTGACGCGGCGGGTGTTCCGGCGAGCCAGGTGGTGGGGGCGAGGTGCGCTACGGCGAAGGCGGTGAGCATGGCGAGCGCGCCGGCGGTGCCGAGCTGTGGGAGGGAGGTGCGGGCTCCGACGACGTAGGTGAGGACGGTGGTGACGTCGGCGGTGAGGACGGCTTGCAGGAGCAGGGTCAGGGAGCAGGCGCCGATGAGGAGGGTGCCGGTGAGGTCGCTGACGCGCAGCCGGACACGGGGTAGCCGTGCGGCGGCGGCACGGGGCCCGGGTTGGTGGCCGGTGGTGAGGGTCAGGGCGCCGTCAGCGAGGGCGTGCGGGTGGTCGACGAGTGCGGGAGTGGCGCCGGTGGCTTGCGCGAGCCGGTCGGTCAGCGCGGGCAGGGCGTGAGCTGGTCTCAGGATGACAGCGGCGAGGTGCTCCTTGTCGACGTCAGCCGCGTCGAGAAGTCCGTCGACTGCACCAGGGACCTGATCGAGGAGGGGCTGCGCGGCGATCGTGACGTCCTCGCGGGTGATGACCGCAGGCTGTCGGGGCGCGGGCAGCAGGATCGGTGCGCGGTCCTGTGCCGCGAGCAGATTCCTGGCGGTGCGGACGGACTCCAGCAGGGCGAGACGACCCTCCGCATTGACATCCGAGGGTTGGTTGATCGCTGCTCGGAGTGGGTCATCATCGGCGGTTGCCGTGTGAACGACCCGCCGGGTGATGAGGTGGTCGAGGTCGGGTGTGCCGTCGAGCTGCTGTGTTGCCAACTCGCGGTAGCCATCGCCGACGGCCTGTAGGACGGTGAGGGTTGCCGGATGGCGGTCCGCTTGACAGACGAGTACGCAGGAGCCCTCGGGCAGGGTGAGGCCGAGCGTCGTGGCGTAGGCGGCGAGGGCGGCGGGTGCGGTGACCAGGGCGGGGGACGGTAGTCCGCTCGGCCTGCCGCCTCGCCCACTTGTCCGCGGCGGCGTGGTCCCCAACTCGGTGGGACCGTCACGGTGAGCTCAGTGATCGGCTGGCCGACCTGGTTGGCGGCATAGTGAGCGACATGCCGCAGGACGGCAGCGAGCAGATCCACGGGGTCGGGTTGTGCCGCACCGGACGCGTGGGCGGGCTTGCCGAGTAGGTCGGCTGGATCGTCGATGAACCGGTGGTCCGCCGGGAGGGACCTCGCGGCGGTGGTGTCGAGGCCGGCGTAGAGCTGACCGGCGGGGCCGATGGCGACGCCCGGTGGCACGACGAGGCGACCGTCGATGAGGATCGGGACCCGAGCGCCCTGCCGGCTGACGGTGGCGGCGATGGCCGAGGAACTGAGATCGATCGACGCCCTGGCGCCCCCGCTTGGCATGAGGGGCAGTCTCACCCGTGAGGGCGAGGCAACGTCAACCGTGATCCTCTCCGCGTGATCCTTTGTGTGCGGATGGTGAGAATCCTTCTCCGTGCGATAGCCGGAAACACTCATCCTCGTGTATCCGGGGAGATTGACGACCAGCCGCAGGGGGAGGGACAGGTGCCGCAGATGTCCCCGGACAGCGCCGACAGACTGGCCGAGTACGGTCCACGAGCCACGGTCCATCATCCCCACGACCCGCCCCCGCGCCGGCGATCCCTGTCCCGTTCCCTGGCCAGCACCGCTCGCGCAGTCATCGGCGCCAGCATCTTTCTGGCTGCGGTGCCGACGCTGCTGTGGCTCGCCGGCGGCGACCCCGTGCGACGCCTGCCGGCCTGGTCGCAGATCCCGGACTGGTTCGAACGCTCCACCGGACGATTCACCCCCGACGTCCTCATCGGCGCGGCGCTGTGGGCGATGTGGCTGCTGTGGGGCGTGTTCACGCTGCTCCTGCTCGCCGAGATCGTCGCGGCGCTGACCCGGCGGCGCATCCCCGTGCTCAGACTCCCGGCCCCGCTGCACCGGCTCGTCTTCGGCTTGGCGGGCACCGCCGCGCTCGCCGTCACCTCCGCCGGCTCGCTCGACCGCGCGACGAACCCGGACCAGCCGACTACGCCCGTCGCCGCCACCGAGCGCGCCGACATTCCTCGGCAGGCCGCCGCCCGCGGGCCCGCCATCATCCAGGTCGCCGACCAGCGCTACCTCTACACGGTCGAGCGACACGACACCCTGTCCAAGGTTGCCAAGGAGTGGCTCGGCGACGCGGACCGATGGCCGGAAATCTGCCACCTGAACAAGCACCGCCACTTCCCTGGCGTCGGCGGCACTCTGCGCGACTGCGACCTCATCTACCCCGGCTGGGAACTCCAACTACCCGCCGCCGCGCACCCGCCGAAGGCTGCTACACCCGCTAGGCCAGCCAAGCCACCTCCGGCGGCGACGCCCCGGCCGGTGCCGCCGCCCGCATCGCCGGGCGCCACCGCAAAGCCGCCAGGTCCCACCGTGCAGCCACCCGCGACCGCCAAGGAACCCGCCGCCATCCCGAGCACAACGCCATCGGCGGCCGCTAGCGCGTCCGCATCGACGCCTGCCTCCTCTAGCCCCGCCGTACCGCCGCCGGCCTCACCGACCGCCACCGACACACACAACCCGACCACCGCAGTGGACGACCATGGCGTGCAGCTAGCGCCCTTCGACTGGCTGCCGTGGTCAATCGCTGCCGCGATCAGCGCTGCCGCCGCATCGGTTTGGCTGCAGCGCCGCCGCCGCTATTCCGGCGAACCGGACGACGACCCGCCGACCGAACTTCCACCACCGGTGGTCGCGCTACGCCGTGCCGTGGCCCGCAATCCCGAACTCCCGCCCCCTGCCGCCGACGACGCCGAGCCACCCGCGCTGATGGCCGACCTCGCGCCGCTGCCGCCGGGCGGAACCGGCATCGTCGGCGACGGCGCGCCCGCTGCCGCCCGCGCCACGCTCGTCGCCGTGCTGGCCTCCGGCGGCCCGCACCACCCCGACGCACGCGGCGAGGTCGTCATCGACGCCGCCACCCTGGCCACGCTGCTCGGCCCGGACGTGGTGACCCTCGGCCCAATACCGCGCCTGCACGTGAGTACGAACATCGACGACGCGCTCACCGTGATCGAGTCCCGCCTGTTGCACCGCAGCCGCATCCTCGATGAACACGCCCTCACCGACCTGGACGAGCTGCGGCGGACAGTACCCGACGAGGAAGCGCAGCCGCAGGTCATGCTCATCACCGAGACCCCGCCCGCCGGTGCCCGCATGCGCGCCAAAACCGCCCTCGCACTGGGCGGGGGTCTGCACGTGTCCGCGCTCCTGCTCGGCGAATGGGCACACGGCGCCACCGTCGAGGTCGCCCCGGACGGACACACCACGCTCATCTCCGGGCAGCCGGCCGAACCGGTGCCGCCGCGCCTGCCCGTGCTGGAAGCGTCTACGGCGATCCAGATTCTGACCACGTTGCGGGAGGCGCAGACCGGCGAGCCGACCGCTGCCTCCTCACCAACGGTGCCCGTCACGATCGTGCCCCTGCACGCCAGCCGCACCGAGACCACGCCCACCGCCACGGATCCGCCTACCCCGATCACCGTCAAGCCCACCGTCGACATCGCGTCGGGACGGGCGCGGCTGCGCGTACTTGGCACGCCGCGCATCGAAGGCATGACCGCGGAAGGCCGGCCTCTACGAGCCAAGGCCCTGGAACTGGCGGTGTACCTCGCCGTGCATCCAGACGGCGCTGCTACCCGCGAGATCGGCGAATTCCTCGAACCCGACGCCCGCATCAGCCAGGCCGACCAACGCGTGCACACCAACGCCTCGAACCTGCGGCACGTACTCGGCCGCGCCGGCACCGCCGAGACGAAGAACGCCTACGTCATCAGATCCGCCGGACGGTACCGGCTCGACCCCGCGACCGTGGACGTCGACGTGTGGACCCTCCGCGACCTGATGCGCAACGCCACCATCGCCACCGAGCCCCGCCGCCGCGAACTGCTCACCGCCGCCTGCGACCTCTACACCGCGCCCCTCGCACACGGCCAGGACTACGAGTGGCTGCAGCCCCACCGCGAAACGGTCCGCCGATGGGGCACCGAAGCCCACCTACTGCTGGCCGACGACCTACTCGACACCAACCCGCAGGCCGCGTCCGACCTGCTCGACAAGGCCATCGGACTCGACCGCTACAACGAGGCCCTCTACACCAAGGCGATGCACGCCCGCCACGCCCTCGGCGACGCCGACGGCATCCGCACCCTGCTGCGCGCCCTGACCAAAGCCCTCGCCGACCTCGACGCCGAACCGCAGGAAGACACGATCACGCTGGCCACCCAGTTCCGCACCAGCCTGGATGAGAAGTGACCACCACCGCCGCGGCGCCCCGCGCACGCCTGCTACCCCTGCTGGCCATCGTGCCTGTACTACGCTGGGCCATCGCCGCGCACAGCGTGCCCCGCGACCAGCCATGGCGAGCCGCCTGCTCGTGCGGGCAACCGCTGTGGGCAAGCGCCATCCGCCCGTCCGGTCGCTGCACCGGCGGCATGCTGCGGATCGGCGCGCTCCCTTAACGGCGAGGGCCTGAGCCTTCTGCTCGTGGAGCAGAACGCCAAGCTCACCTTCGAGGCCACCGGAACCCGCCTGGTGGTCGAGAACGGCGAGGTGGCGATGACCGGCACGTCCGCACAACTGCGCCAGGACCCGCGGGTACGCCGCATCTACCTCGGCCTGTGACATACCGCGCCGGGCTGCCCGATGCCGGCCATGGGTATGGTATTGCTCTTGTACCCATCGTCGACGACTGATGGAGGACAACGTGCGGTGGCGTCCTTCGCCGGTCACCAGCGTCACGGTGGCGGCAGCCTTCGCGCTGGTGGCGAACCTGGCGACCGGGACCGTACGGGTCGAGGCCGTCTGGTGGCCGCCCGTGTTGTGGACCCTCGCCGGGCTGCTGTTGGTGGCCTCAGTGGTCACGGAGGTGTTCGGCCGGCGGAGCGAAGCCGGCCGCCAGGCGTTCTCGTCCGCCGCCGATCCGCTCGCCGCGGCCGCCGACCAACTGGCGACGGCCGTCGAACGGCAGTGGCAGGATGAGGCGGAACGTCGGCGCATCAACGACCAGAACGTGTTCCCGGTGCCCTGGCAGCCCGCAACCGCGTCGCTGGTCGAGCAGTGGTCCGATGTGGTCGATGCGGCGGTCGATTGGTCCAACCGGGACGGCTGGGCCGCGGCACCCGCCGATCTCGCGGCGTCGGGCGGGCACCTCGGTGCGACGCTGCGGCGGGTACCCAGCGGGCGGCTGATCGTGCTCGGCGGCCCCGGGTCGGGCAAGACGGCGCTGCTGATTCGCCTGGTGCTCGATCTGCTCGTCCACAGGCGAGCGGCGGCGCGCGAGCCGGTGCCGGTGCTAGTGCCGCTCGCCTCGTGGCATCCGGCAGAACAGGACCTGCGCACCTGGCTGTTGCGACGGCTGGCGATCGACCATCCCGCACTGGCCGCGCCGGCTCCGTTCGCGCTCGGGGGACTCGGCCTGGGTGAGGCGTTGCTGACCCAGCGCCTGCTGCTGCCGATCCTGGACGGGCTGGACGAGATGCCCACGGAGCAGCGCCGGCACGCGTTGGTCGGTATCAACGACGCTCTGTGTGCCGGCGACCAGCTGGTCGTCGCCTGCCGAACCGACGACTATCGGGAGGTTGTCGATCCGCCCGCCGGCATGCCGGTGAAGCTGCGGGGCGCGGCGGGCATCGTGCTGAGCGCGCCCGGCGCCGAGGCGGTGCGGAGCTACCTGCGCCGTGAAGCGGGCGGTTCGCCGGCGGCGGCCGAACGCTGGGCGCCGGTGCTGGCCGTCCTCGACGGCGGTTCGACGGTCGGCGTGGCCCTGCTCAGCCCGCTGCTGGTCAGCATGGCCAGCACCATCTACAACCCCCGTCCTGGCGAGGATGCCGGATCGCTGCCGGACCCGGCGCAACTGTGTGACGCCGGGCGGTTCCGCACCATCGAGCAGATCGAAGACCACCTGTTCGGGGCGTTCATCCCGGCCGCGTACCGGCGTAGCCGCCGGTGGGCGGCCGGTCCGGCCGAGCGCTACCTCGCTTTCCTGGCCCGGCATCTGCGGGACGATTGCGGCGGAACCACTGAACTCGCATGGTGGCAACTGCGCCGCTCTGCACCTCGCCGGCTGTTCCTCTTCCTGGCCACCGGCCTGTGGATCGTCGTGGTGGGCGTGGCTGCGCTGATCGCCGGGCTGCACGGGGTGGCTCTGGCCACGGCGCTGGCATTGGCGTTGGGCATCGGGCTGATGTTCGGTGACGCCATCGAGCGCCAGGCCCGGTCGGGACTCGGAAGCTATTCGCCTCGGCACGGATTGCGCTGGTCACTTGGCCGCCTTCGGCTCGGGTTGATCGCGGGAATACTCGCCGCCTTCGGCTGGGGGCTGCCGATCGGGCACGTCGCCGGCGCCTACCCCGGTTTGGGCGTGGGTCTTCTGTTCGGCTCGATAGCCTTGCTCTACTTCGGCGTCGAAGCCGTCGAGGGCGCACCGGCGAACCTCGCCCGTACGGCGGACCCGGACGCCGTACTCGCCGCCGACCGCCGCACCGGCCTGCTGCTCGCGGGGGGGTGGTGGCTGCTGATCCTCGTCCTGTCGATCCTGACCAGCCTGCCGGCCGGCGCGATGCGCGGGGGGCTCGGCTTTGGTCTGGCCATGGGGTTCGTGGCCGCTCATTTCGACGTCTCGGATTCGGCGTGGCCGGTGTACGCAGTGACCCGATGCTGGTTGGCGCTGCGGCACCACGCTCCCTGGCGGTTCGCCGGTTTCCTTGCCGACGCGCACCACCGCGGCGTCCTACGCCAGAGCGGCGCCGTCTACGAGTTCAGCCACGCACAACTGCAACAACGCCTCGCCGCCCGCTGAACTCCCTCTTTCACGACGTCACTACCAGTCGACGATTCGGCGGATCGCCGCGACCTGGTTGAGCCAGCTGCCCGACTTGATGATCTTCACTACGTCGCCTGTTTTCGGGGCCTGGATGATGAGCCCCTGGCCGAGGTACATGCCGACGTGCCGCGGGTTGGACATCGTGCCCTCGCTGCCGGGGATGAGGATGAGGTCGCCGGGCAGCAGCATCGCCGGGTCGGTGATGGCCTTCCCGGCGTTGACCTGGTCGGTGGTGACGCGTGGGATGGAGACCCCGGCGGCCCGGTACGCCGACTGCATCAGCGAGGAGCAGTCGCACTGCTGGTCGGGGTTGCCGGAATGTGGATCGGTGCACGACCCGCCGAAGTGGTACGGGGTGCCGAGCTGCCCGACTGCCCAGAAGATCGCGGTCATCACCTGCGGCGGGGTGTTGACCGGCAGGGTGAACCCGTCCGGCAGGGCGGCGAGCGCGTCGGTGGCGCAGTCGGCCAGGGTGTTGGTCAGCTGCTCGACGAGGTTGAGCGCGTCGTCGGACCACTTCGCGTAGGCGTCGGGGAAGGCCGAGATCTGGACCGCCTGGGCGGCCCGGGTCAGCGGCATCGTCTCCCACCCGCTAACGGTCAGGAGCTTGTCGAAGAATTTCCCAGCCTGGTAGTCCGGTTTGGCCAGTTGCTCGACGGTGCCCCAGCCCTGGCTGGGCCGCTGCTGGAACACCCCGATCGAGTCGCGGTCGTTGCGGTCGCCGAGAAAGGGCAGGTTGCGCAGCCCGGACTCCTGCAGGGCGGTCGCGATGCCGACGACCCAGCCCCAGCGGGGCACGTCTTTGGCGACGCCGACGTCGATGATGGTCGCGGCGATTTCGAGCTGTTCGGTGTCCCAGGTGCCGATGCCGGGCGGCTGGCCGGAGGGGCGCAGGGCGGGCGCGGCGGCGATGCCGCACCCGCCGGGGCCGCCGCCCATCACGGAGGACAGCAGCAGCATCGGTAGGCCGAAGCAGCCGACGATGACGACGGTAGCGATGCCGATGATGGCTTTGGTCATGGCGAACGCCTTTCGGTGAAAACAAAAAAGGGGGTCTTCGCGCGGGTGCGCGGCCGGCGGGGTCGAGACGGAACGAGGGCTGCGGGCGGGTGGATCAGCGGCAGTAGCCCCTCGTGGGTCTCGCGGAGGAAATCGGCGATCAGGTCGCCTGCGTCGAACAGCGGATGGCCGACGTCGACCGGGGTGGGGTAGCGCCAGTCCCAGTGGCCCGGTTGCAGGCCGGGCACGTGCCACAGCGTGCCGTGGTAGTTGAGGAACAGCGCCCCGCCGATCTGCGGGGCGAGCAGGGTCATGGGCTGGCTGGCGCAGTTGGCCAGACAGTGGCAGCCGGGGTCGTTGTAGATCGAGCGCGGCTGGCCCCGTGGGCTGGGCAGTTGCAGTCGCAGGCGCGTTCGTAGGAGCTGCGGTAGGTGCGGCGCCATAGCTGTCTGTCTGGTGTGGGTGGTGAAACACGAAAAGGCCGTGGGCCGCCCTCGCGGGGCGGCCCAACAGGCCCATGGATGTGGTGCGGGTTTCAGCGGCTACGCCGTGCGGCGCGGCTCGTGGGGGTTTTGCAGGATGGTGACGGTCTGACGCAGTTGCCGCTCGATGATCAGGCTGGCGTCGTAGAAGTCGTGGTGCTCGTGGATGTGGTCGGCGTTGGGCCAGTCCCACTGGCCGCCGGGGAGCCGGTTGACGAACCACAGGTCTGCGCCGTTGTCGAGGAACAGGGCGCAGTTCCAGTGCTCGGTGATCAGGGTGGTCGGCTGGGTGGCGCAGGTGATCGCGCACGCGCAGCCCTCGTCGTTGTAGGTCGTGCGGTGGTAGCCGTGGTGTTGCGGGCAGCGGCAGTCACAGAGCCGCTGCCACGGCGGCATATAGGCCATGCGGGTTTTCCCGGAAGGTGACATGGGTACGCCTCGGGGCCGCCGGCGTGGGCGGCTTGCCGAGGCGTACGAGGGTGGGTAGGTACGGCCGCGGTCAGTGCGGCGGGTTGAGCCAGGTCCGGTCGGGGCCGAGGCGCACGTCGCGGCGGACCTGGCGGGTCTCCGCGACGGTGAGCACGTGGGCGGGCAGCCGGGGCACGCCCTCGCGCCAGGCCCGGTAGAGCCGGTGGGTGCCGTCGATGAGCAGCGGGCCGGGCGGCTGGCCGGGGATGGGCAGCTGGGCGACGATGACCGGCGTGGCCAGGTCGGTGGACATGGCGTAGGCACGGTCGAAGCCGTCGCTGGCCGGACGATGACGCCGATCGTGTGCGACGACGGTTCGTCGAGGCTGGTCAGGCCGTACGCCTGCGCCCACGTGGCGACATCGAGGCGCCGGGTGGGGCGGGGTGCGGCGGCGATCAGCGCGATAGCCGCGTGGATGGAGAACACCCACGGGCCGAAGTGGAACCACTGGTGTGTCGGCTCGGTCACGTGCCCTCGCCGGAGGTGAGCCGGGTGTAGATCGCGACGCAGCGCAGGTTCAGCTCGTGCGACGGCAGGGTCAGCAGGCGCTGCCGGTGGTGGTCTTTGAGCCGGTCCCAGATGGTGATGGTGACGCCGGCCGACCACAGGTCGACCAGCACTCCGTCGATCTTGGCGTGCTGGCGTTCGGCGACGATGCGCCGCAGCGAGTCGATGAGCGTGGCGTCGCCGATCGGGTGCTGGTAGTCGTCGGGTCGGGCCGCGTCGGGCAGCAGGGTCAGGCAGTCCTCGCAGCTGTAGTCCGGGCGGGGCGGGTCCTCGGTCTCCCACCGGGTGACGTCGACGGCGGGCACGCCGCATACGGCTTGCCGTTCGTCGCGGGGATGGCGGATGTGGCCGATCATCGTGGCCTCCGATCTGACCGGCGCTCGGTGTTGTGGGTCATGGGATGGCTGGGTCCGTTCGTGACGGGCCGGGACGGCTGTCGCGGGTGACCGCCGCCCCGGCGAAGGGGCAGGGGCGGTCAGACCTTCAGCAGGTCGAAGGCGGCGATCTTGATGTCGGCGACGTTGCCGGTCAGGACCCGGTTGGCGCGGGTCCTGGCATCCTTGGCCTGCTGGTAGTGGTCGAGGTATTCGGTGATGGCCTGGTATCCGGCCCACCGGCTGCCCGCGATGGCCTTCTGCGTGTCGGCCTCGGTGATCAGGTACTTGAGGGTGCCCAGCCGCTCCTTGGCGTTGGCCTTTGTCTTGTCGGAGGCGTTGTCCTTGACCGGCCACACCTGAGCGACGATCCGCTCGAACTCGCGCGTGGTCAGCGCGGTCTGCAGCATCCGCTCGGCGGCCTTCTCGAACGCGCCCATGTAGCGCCACATCAGGCCCAGCGCCTCGCGGGCCTGGGCGATCTGCTGGCCGACGTTGGAGGTGTGCCGGAACGTGTAGTGCCCCACGGCGTGGGCGAAGGCCGCGCGCTGGGTGTTGGCGCAGACCACGCGGATGGGGCTGGCGTCCACGCGCAGCGCGGCGGTGCCGTCGTGGGAGGTGGTGCCGATCAGATAGAGGTCCATCCGGTCGATGCCGGCGATTTCCATCGCGGTCGGCAGCTTCATCGTGACGAACACGGACTTGCCGTTACGCAGGCTGCCCGCCGTCTCGAAGTGGGCGCCGCCGACCTGGTCCACGAGCTGGTCGAGCATGTCGGCGCACTGCTCGTTCTGGATGACCTCGTAGTCCGTCCCGACGATGCCCAGATACTGGGTGGCACCGGTCACCGGGTTGCGGCGTACGGTCATGCGCTTGTCGTCGGCCGGGATCTGAAGGCCACTCATGGGATCCAGGCCGAACACCTGGATGGTGCGGACGCCCCAGTTGCCGAGCAGGGCGGCGCCCATGATCTCGGTGGCGCTCATCGTGTTCTGGGTGACGGTGCCCAGCTGGTGCCAGGCCGACACACGGGCCGACGCGAAGGCCGTGCTTCCGTCAGCGAAGGTCTCAAGTTCGTGCGGCATAAGGGGGCTCTCCTTCTCGAACTGCCGCGGGGGCGAGCCGGACGGCTCGGCCCCCGAAGGGATGGGTTGGGGCTACTGCGGTCCGGCGTCGCTGTCGGCTCGCGTGAGGTGCGCGAACGTCATGGGCGCCGGGTCGACCCGCACGAGGCGGCCTTGAGCGGCCTCGTACAGGCAGATGTTGGTGCCCGCCCCGACGCCGACGTGGCGTCCGTCGAGACGGGCACTGACGCCCTCGGCGATCTGCCAGGGCTTGAGTGCCTGGCCGGATTGCTGGGCCAGGTAGTCCCGGACGAGCCGGGACAGCGATGGTGTGTCGGGCATCGGTGACTTCGCTGGGTGATGCCGGGGCCGGGCATCGCCCGACCCCGGCATCACGCTCAGGACTGCTCGCCCATGGCGTCGTCGGCCGAGACCGCGTGGCCGTCCTCGGACGGGGCGTCGGCGGGGGCCGCGTTGCCGTCCTCGGCCGGGGCCGGGTACTGGAAGGCCCACGGCGACTCGGAGACCATGAGGATGCGGCCGGCGGCACCGAGCTTGCCGCAGTTGTTGCGCACCGCCCCGGAGCTGACCGCCCGGCCGCCGAGCTGGCCGCTGATCGCGGTGGCGATCTCCTGCGGCGTCATCGTGCGGCCCGGGTTGGCCTTGAGCGTGTCGAACGTCAGCCGCTCCAGCTCGCCCTTGCCGAACGGCTGGTTGCCGTCGGCGTTGACCGTGACGTCCGTGCGGCGGACCACCCCGGCCGTCGCGATGCCCGCCGTGCGGATCGGCATCCGCTTGGGCAGCGTCACCACGTGAGCGGTGCCGTCCTCGGCCACGACGTGCAGCGTCGCGTCCGGGCGGACCAGGGGCATCACCTGCGCGACCGCCTCCGGCGACTCGGACAGGCCCTTGACCACCTGGAAGCACAGCGGGCAGCGGGGCGGCTCCGGGTTCGGGTCGACGTCGCTGGCCTTGGTCGGTCCGGCGATCCACCGCCCCGGGGTGCCGGGCAGACGCCGGGCGGCGTCGGCCTGCTCCATCGCGGTCAGCAGCCGAGAGGCGGTCGGGTGCCCGATCCCGCTCTCGGCCACGATCTGGTCGAGGGTCGCTCCGTCCTCGCCGAACTCGGCCAGGACGCCCTTGATGGCCATGACCTTGCGGTCACCCGGACGGCTCGGCTGGACGATGGTGACCCGGCCCTTGCCCTGATCGTCCTCGTCGGCGTCGTCCTCGTCCTCCGGGTCGTCGTCGCTGTCGTCCTCGTCGCCGTCCTCGTCCTCCTCGGTGTCGTCCTCAGCGTCGTCGTCGTCCGCGTCGTCGTCGTCCGCGTCGTCGTCGTCCGCGTCGTCGTCCGAGTCCTGGTCGGCGTCGGTACCGTCCGGCTCGTCGGCGGGCTGCTCGTCGCCGCCGTCGGCCGCGTCGGTGTCGGAGGCGTCGCCGTTGGAGAGGTCGGTGTCGTCCCCGTCGCCGCCGGCCTGGTCGTCGTCGCCGAGGTCGGCGTCGATGCTGAGGTCGGTGCCCTCGGTCAGGACGCCCTCGGCGATGGTCCACCGGGCGGGGGTGCCCTCGGCCGGGTCCGCGCCGGTGTCGACCTCGGTGATCAGACCGGCGCCGGCGAACGTCTTCAGCGCCTTGTGGACGGTGGAAACGGCCTTGCCGGACTTGTCGGCCAGCTCGTTGACGTTGCCCTCGCCGAGGTCGCGCAGAGCTTCGAGGACGGCCCGGGTGGCGGGCGTCATGGTGGACAGGTCGTACTGCATCGGTTCCCTCCTTGGGAACTAGGTGGTGAAAGCCCGGCACGGTGTTGTGCGGGCTGTGGTGCCGGGTCGCGGGCAGCAGTCATCGCGGCAGGCGCGTGGAGCTGTGCGCTGCCGTGCGGTGGTTGCTGAAGGTGCGGCCCGGTGGCCTTGGGGCGGCGAGACGCCGCCCAGGGGGTCAGTCGCCGGAGGCGGCGGACTCGTCGGCCGCGGGCGCAAGGACGTAGAGGCCGTGGGCCGGGTCGCGGTAGATCCCGGCGTCGGCGTGGGCCAGGCGCAGCTGTCCAGAGCCGACCATGAGGTCGAGCTCGGCATCGGTCCGGCCGACCCGCACACGGGTGGCCGGCCCGGCGAGCTGGCGCAGACGGCAGGAGTCGGTGTGCGGCAGGACGACGAGCACCCTGTCGCCGGGGTTGACGTAGCGCCGCCGTAGCGCCTGCCCGTTGTTGGCGTCGGCGTACTCGGTGCGGGCCTGGTCGCCGATCAGCATGTCGGCCCAGTTGCGGGCGTACCGGTACTCGCGGCCCAGCTTCTCCACGGCCGCGAGCGGCCCAGTGACGGCGGCGGTCGCGCCGGTCAGGTCGTCCTCGTTGATCAGGGCAGTCCGTAGCCGGTCGACGGTGAGCAGCAGCTCGGTTCGGGCGCGCCGCAGACGGCTCGCTGCCTGGGGCAGGTGCGCGGCGGCGGGAATGGAGTCGGTGGCGTGCTGGTCGAGGCTGCGGCCGGTGCGCCGGGTGATCCAGCGGCCGACCGAATCGAGGGTGAGCATGGCAGCCTCCTATGCGGCGAGCTGGTCCAGTTCGGACTCGGTGAGCTGGTCGGGGGTGCGGCTGCGCCAGGTGGCCGAGTGCCGTAGTTGCCACCAGCGCAGCAGCGACCGGCAGGCCGGGGCGAGGTCGTCGCAGACCGGTAGCCGGTAGGTGATCGCGGGCTGGGCCTGCAGGTGCTCCGGGTTGGTGTACGCGGTCGGCAGCCAGCCGTCGTCGGTCCAGGCGACCTGGCCGATGATGCGGCACCGGGAGGGCACGCCGAACGCCTCGGCGGCCTCGGCGTCGGGGAGCACCCGCCATGTGTGTGGCCCGTGTGCGCGCAGCACGGCCACGCCCCGCGACGGGTCGCCCGGCTGTAGCAGCAGGTGGCGCTCGTCGCGGTGCTGCTCGATCTGGCGGTGTCTGCGCCAGGCGCGGTAGGCGTCGATGAGCAGGTCGGCGAGGATGCCGTGGCGCTGCACGGCGGCGAGCACGTTGGGCAGGGCCTGGCCGTAGTCGGCCAGGCGGAGGTCTGGGCGGGCGGTCAACTCCTGCACCGCCTTGTCGAGGAAGGCCGTGGTGTTGTTGAACCCGAGCGCGGTCCTGTGCAGGATGCGGGCGAGGTCGCCCAGGGCGTCCTCGGTGGCGGTGTCGTAGCGCCACAGGTGCTCGGCAAGGACGTCGTTGGTGACGGCGGCGATGCGCCGCAGGGCGGGGTCGGTCAGGAAGGACATGGGTGCCTCCTATGGCGGATGGGCTGGGTGTGGGCATGGCGAAGGCCGGTCGCAGCGGGGCTGCGACCGGTCCTCGGGTGTTCGGGTATGGGGTGTTTAGGCGATGGTCACGGCGCACAGGTGTGCGCTGGACTTGAGGCTGCGCAGGTACTTGATCGCCTTGTTGAAGAAGCGGAGCCGGTCGGCGAGGCTGTCGCTGGCGGGTTTGAGGAGCTTGCCCTCGGCGGTGATCAGCAGATCGCCGACGATCGCGATGCGCCAGTGCAGTCCGGCGTAGGTTGCCTCTCCGGCCTGGTAGGCAGCCAGCTCGTAGGGGTCGAAGGTGTGGGCGCCGGCGTAGGCGAGCATCGCGAGGATGCGAGGCTGCTGCTCGAACCGGCGGCGGGCCTCGGCCAGGCTGAGCTTGGCCGGATCGGCGTGGTGCAGGGCTTGGAAGTCTTCCCAGGTGCGGGCGGGCCTGGTGGTGTTGTTGATGTGCTGGTTCCAGGCGTGCCAGCGCAGGCGGGCGTCGTTGGCGGCCTTGACGGCGCCACCGTTGAGGTCGAGGCGACCCTTACGGCCACCGGCGGCCATGGTGTGCGCGCCGAACGTGCGGACGGCGTCGAGCAGGTAGTACCCGAAGAATCGGGTGAGCCAACCGATGAATCGGCGGTGGCGTACGTGGTAGCGCCGAGCTGGGGTGCCGTTGACATTGAGAAGGTCGTCGACCTTTTCGCAGGCGCTGAACCAGTCGGCGTCTTCGCCGGGGGCGAAGCAGACGGTGACGACCTGGTCGGTGAGCGGGGTGGGCTTGGGCATGGCGGGGTGCTCCCTTCGCGAAGGAGTGATGGGGGTTGGTGATGCTGTGGTGTCACCGGATCGCGGCGTCTGGACCGGGAGTGCTGCCGTGCAAGGCGCGGGCGTGGATCACGAGCCGACCGGGAAGGTGGGCTGTGGGTGATCGGCGCGGGCGCGGGCAGGTCCGAGAGGGACAGACGGGCGGGGGGTGCGAGCAAAAAATGAAAGAGAAGAAGCTGCACCGTAGCCATGCGACCTGACAGCACAGCCTCTGTCAGGAACCGCCTGCATGCCGTTGACCAGCGCTGACAGGTTCGACGTCTGGGCTGCCAGGGTCTGTCAGAGTAGGAAGACCCCGTTTTCGTCGAAGTTGGCGTTGGCGGCCACCGCCCGGCCGTGGTCGCTGGGCAGCTCCACCAGCCGCACCCGCTGGGTGTCGCCCACGGGAAGCCACACCGCTTCAGCCGGATCGCTGGCGTGAGTGGCCGTGGCGCAGGCGACGACTTCGGGCCGCCGGCCGCGCAGGTGCGCGTGGAGGTGCTCTTCGCGGTCCTCGCTGTGCACCCAGAACAGCACCGGATAGCGGGGGCCGTCTTTGCGTACCAGCTGCGCGTACTTGTCGATCTTGGCGGCTGCCTTGCCCAGCGGCTCGCTGCCGGTGTCCACCTCCAGCCACCAGCCCACCGTGGTGTCGCCGACGCTCCACAGCCCGTGCCCGTCCGGGGTGATCGACAGGAAGCGGGCGGTCGTGGTCGCCTCCGACCACCACCGTTGAAGCTGGGCTGCAGGGTGGCGGCGGGCGTACGCGGACAGCCGGACGCCGAACTCGTTGGCGGTGAGCAGGTGTGTCAGGTGTGGGTTGGCCGACAGTCGCTGCACGGTCTGACGGCTCGTGCGGGCGGTGGGCTCGGGACGTTTGTGGGCGGCGGCCTGGAACCGGTGCCCGTTGTGGCCGAGCGTCCAGTGCCACGGCTGGCTGCCTCCGCCGTCGCGGGCGAACCGGAACCGGTCCAGCAGGCCCAGGGCTCGCAGCTCGGTGAGGCGGATCTGGCAGGTCCGCCGGGCGTGGAAGAGCAGGTGATGGATCTGGTCGGTGGTGAGGACCTGGTGATCGTCGAGAAGCTGGAGCAGTTGACGGTCACGGGATGTGATGTGCGGGTAGATGGCCAGCAGGCCATCAGAGCGCGACTGCGGCATAGGTGGATACCCCTGGAGAGAGAGACCCGTTAGGGAGTCTGGATAGGTTGATCTTGCTGTCTGGCCGGCGGCGGGCCGGGTTCGGGCAGCTCAGGCACCTGACAGGCCAGTGCGAGGGGGCTCGCTTGAGGTCTCGTGTCGCAGACACCCCCAAGCGAGCCCCCAATGCCGCATCCGGCCGAGGCCCGAAACGAGCGGCCTTGATCAGCGTTCGCGGGCTTCCATGCGCCGTTTCATCGCCGTGCGGGCCAGTCGTTCCATCGGTGGTTCCTCGGTGTCGCGGCTGTGGGCGGCGGCGACCTCTTGGCGGATCGCGGTCGCCTCACCCACGATCTCGGCTGGTGGGTTCGTGGTGAACGTGAACGCCGGCAGTTCCCGGTTGCCGACCAGCAGGCGGGCGGCAGCGGTGTAGACGTCGAGATGGGCCAGATCGTGCTCGTCCAACTCCGGTTTGGTGTGCCGGGACAACTCCCGGGCGTCGGCCGGGTCGACGTTGAAGTACAGCTTCGAGCGGGCGTTGGCCGATACCGCCGCAGCGACGTCCTTCGGCAGTTGCGCCAGGTCCTGGTGAGCCAGGACCAGACCCAACCTGAAACCCCGCGCCTCGGCGAGCATGTCCCCGACGCTGCCGGGCAGTGTCAGGAAGTTCTGGCACTCATCCACAAACATTGTGGCGTCTTTGCGCTGGTCTTCGGGGATGCTGGCCCGTGCGATGGCGGCCTGCCAGACGCGGGCGACGATGAGCGAGCCGAGGATGCGGCTGGTCTCCTCGCCGAGGATGCCTTTGGGTAGCCGGCACAGCAGCACTCCACCGTCGAGGATCTTGCCCATGTCGAACGAGCTGTGGGCCTGGCCGATCACGTTCTTGACGAAGTCCCGCAACAGGAACGCCCGCAACCTTGCCAGGACCGGCGCGATGACCTGGCCCCGGAACTGCTCGTTGATGCCGTCGTACCAGACCCAGAACCCGCCGAGCCCGTCCGGGTCGTTCAGGCCGTGGGTGAACCTGGCCCGGAACTCCTTGTCCTGCAACAGTGACGGGACCAGGCTCAAGGTCGGTTTGGCATGCCGCATCAGCGTCAGGCACGCCACCCGCATGGTGTCGTCCATACGCGGACCCCACTGGCCCTGGAAGATCTTCGCGAAGATCCCGACCAGGTTGTCGACGGCCAGGTGCGGGTCCCCGTTGTCGTCGAGGGGGTTGAAGCAGCCGGGGTTCTCCTGGTCGGGGTCGATGATGACGATCTTCTTGGCGTAGGAGGCGGGGAGCCGGTCGAGGATGTCGGTGACCAGGTCCCCGCGCGGGTCGATGACCACCGTCCCGCGCCCGGCCCGGATGTCGCCCAGGATCATGTTCAACAGGAGCGTGGACTTGCCGACGCCGGTCTTGCCGACCACATGGATGTGCTGGCGGGCATCGGTCACATTCAGGCCCACCGAATGGTGGCCGATCTGCGAGCGTCCGATCACCTTCACCCCGCGCCCGCCGGAGGGCACGGCCACCGGCGCCGGCACCGCCTTGGCCCGAGCCCGGTCCAGGCCCGGCACGGCGAGGTCTTGCGGCAGCGCGGCGAGGGCCGCGAGCTCGGGTACGGTGGCCAGGAACCCGCGCCGCAGCCTGCGTCCGGCGACGGTGGCCACCGGGGCGGGCATCTTCATGCGCCGCAGCCGGTTCGGGCCGGTGTAGGCGGCGGCGGCCGAGGCGATGGTGTGCCTCAACCCGACGAGCCGCTCGCGGATCTGTTTGGCCCGCTGCTTGTCCGGCGGGGACTTGTCTGCGTCAGCCGCGACGGCGAACCGGACCGCGATCTCGTAGTGCGGCACCCGCACGGCCTTGTCCACGACGGTGCGGGCGTCGGCGGTGGCCACGGGGTCACGGTCGGCCGACCGTGCCGCCGTACCCGCGTGCGCGGGGGTTCGTGGCCGGGACGGGCCGGGCGTGAACACCTCCAGAATCCACAGCACTGGTTCGATGGCCAGCCGTGCTATCCCGGAAACGGCGCGGGCGGCCACATCGGGCCGCCCGTGGGGATGGGTGGCGCTGGTCGCCGCCGCCCGTCTGGCGGCGCGTACGCGGCGGGCCGTGGCGGGCCGGGCGAGGATCTGCACTACCGCGTGTTCGCGGTGGCGGACCTCGGCCCCGGCCGACAGCAGTGCCCGCAGCGGGTCGGCGTCGTGCTCGGTGCGCAGCGGCAGCGCGTCGGTCGACTGCGGCCAGTGCGCCCCACCGACCTGCTCACCCACCCTCGATGGGATCGGCGCGGCGGCGTCGGCGGTGGTGAGCGTGGCGGCGGGCCAGGCCGCCCGGACGGCGGCCTCGACCGCGCCGGGCGGCACCGTGCCCGGCACCCACACCCGGATCGTCAGGGCTCGGCCGGTCCAGGTGTACTCCCAGCCGACGTGCGGGATGCCGTACACCCGCCGCCGCCACACCGAAGGCGTCAGGACGCCGACGAGGGTCGTCCAGAACGCCGGCGCCGATTCCGGGGTGACCTCCGGCGGCGCGGCGATGGTCAGCCACCGCGCCCCGGCGGCGTACCGCTGGTGCCGCCAGGCGAGCAGCCGATCGTGGCCGAACACCGCCGCGACGATCGCGGCGGCGGCGATGAAACCCAGCCACGGCCGCGCGACGATCCACTGCCAGACCTCGCCCGGATTGGTGAGGATGTCGGCGTTCATTCGGCCTCACCGATCCCCGTCACGGCGATCTTGTGCTCTGCCGACGACCCGACGCTGCGGAACGGGATTCGCGAACGGCCCGCGACGAGCAGACCTTCGCCCCTGGGTGCCGACAGCAGCAGCCGCGACTCCCCGGCGGTGAGGCTGAACGCCTCAGCCACCGCGTCGATGGACTGCGTGCTCTGACGCATCAACACCTGGGTAGCGGCGTTGGACACCACGGCCAGGCCGAGGTCGGTGGACAGCACGTCGGCCGCGTCCTGGGTGATGACGCACAGCCCGGCCGAGCGCTTGCGGGCGGCCTTGGCCATCCGGAACAAGAACCGCGCGCCCTCGCCGTCGCGCATCAGCAGCCACGCTTCGTCCACGACGACGAGTTGCCGCCGCCGGCGGGCGCCGGTGGACGCAGTGTCGATGCCCGACCAGATCGAGTCCAAGGCGAGGAGCGTCCCGACGGTGCGCAGCTCGTCGGGCAGGTGCCGCAGGCTCCAGACCACCAGGTGTCCGCGCGGGGTGGTGGTGGTCGGCCCGTCGAACAGGGCGCTGAAGTTGCCGCTCGTCCAGGGGGCGAGCCGGGCGGCGAGCTGCCCGGCGGCCGGGTCGTCGTCGGCGGCCAATGTGTCGGCCAGGTCGCGCAGCAGTGGGGCGGGCTGGGTCCAGGTGGCCGGGTCGCCGTTGATCCCTGCCGCCGCGTAGGTGGCGGTGATGGCCCGGTCGAGGGCGGCGCGTTCGGTGGGCGGCGGTGGTGCGCCGAGCATGACCGCGATCAGCGTGTGCAAGTACAGGCCGCGCCGGGTCAAGGTGTCGGCCCGGTCGTCGGCGGGCAGATCGAGGGGGTTGACCCGCACGCCGGGCACGCCCAGCTGCACGACGGTGCCGCCGACGTGCTCGGCCAGGGGCGTGTACTCGTCCTCGGGATCGATGGCGCTGACGCTGGTGCCCTGGTACAGGTTCCGCAGCACGTCGAGCTTGACGAAGTACGACTTGCCCGCGCCCGAGCGTGCCAGGACCACGCTGTTGTGGTTGTCCTGCGCCCACCGGTTCCAGATCAGGACTCCGTTGCTGGTGGTGTTGACCCCGTAGAGCACGCCTTCGGGCGGGGCGAGGATGCCCGGTGCCGGGGCGGCGAGGTCGGCCGACGCCAGCGGGAACGCCGCCGCGAGGGCGGTGGTGTCGAGGATGCGGCGCATCCGCAGCGGGTCAACCCCGATCGGCAGCGTGGAGATCCAGCCCTGCTGGTGGCGGAACGTCGCGGGCTGCAAGTCCAGCAACACACTGGCGGCAGCCGACTTGACGCCCGCGGTGACGGTCCGCAGCTCGTCGAGGGTACGGGCATGGAGGGTGACGTAGATGCCGGTGTCGAACAGCTTCGCCGCGCCCCGGGCGACCCGCTCGGCGAGGTCGGCGGCGTCGGCCGCCGCCGCGTCGACCATCGGGTCACCGAGCTTGCCCTGGTCGGAGTCGAGCCGCCGCGACGATTCGAGGCGGGCGCGCTGGCGTTTGAGCATCGGCGCGGCCAGCTGCGGCGCGACGGGGTCGATGTGCACGGCGACGTCCACGCGGCCGGGGTAGGACAGCAGCGGGTCGAGCCAGGCCGGACCCACTTCGGCCGGGTATCCGCACACGGCGTAGGTGGCGGCGTAACCGTCGCCGACCTGCACGTGCCACGGGGTGACCGACACAGCGGCCGGGGAGGGCATGCCCTCCCCGGCCGCAACAATCTTGTTCTTGGACTTCACCAGGTTCATGTGCTGCTCCGAAGGGTGATGGGGGCGCCGGGGACCGCTCGCGGGCCGGGCACCGGTGGACAGAAGGGATCGACCGCGTTGGCCAGGGCCGAGGCGACCGCCGGCCCGTCCAAGGCGGCGGCTTCGACACCGAGCCCGGACAGGGCGCGTACGGCGGTGTCGGCGACGTGTTCGCCGGTGACGACCGCGATCACCTGACGGCGCAGCGGATCGCGCTCGGCGTCGAGGTCGAGGAGAAACTCGGCGTAGTCGTCGGCGGCGGCCTGCAACGCCGGATGCGGCAGGCGCGGTGCGTGGTCGACGATCGCCTGCGCGTGGGCGGTCAGGTCGTGCCGCTGGGCGGCGACGACGATCTGCGCGGGGCCGGTCAGCGAGTTGAGGAACCGGCCGAAGCCGTCCAGCAGCGCGCCTTGCTCACCGCCACTGCGCAGGTGGATGTTGGTGGTGCCGCAGGCGATGAGCACCTTGGCGCGGCCCTCGCTGGTGAGGACTCCGGTCGGGCTGACCGCCGTGACCGGCGAGCGTAGCGGCGCCGGAACGCTCGTCGTGCCGGCCACGGCCGCGACCGAGGTGGCCCGCGCCTTGCCCGGTGTCAGCTGGCGCGGGCTGCGGGACAGGGCGAAACAGTGCCGCATCCACACGTCCAGCGGTAGGCCGTCGCGGCGGCCGAGGGCCACCACGATCGCGATGGCGAACACGATGAACCCGGCCACGATCCAGACGACCGGCGGCAGTAGGTGCCCGAAGGTCTGGTACAGGCCGAATCCGCCCAGGCCGACGCCACCGACGATGCCGAGCTGCCGGAACGTCAACCCGAACGCGATACGGTCGGGCTCGTTGACGTTGGCCGGGACCACGGCGCGGGGTGTGGTGTCGTCGTGGGTCATCGCCCACCTCGCACCGCGCGGCCGAACGGAATCTGGCGGGTGACGGTCTGGATCAGGACCGCCCGCAGCAGGATGCCGCCCAAGTTGGCCCCGCCCTTGCGGGTCACGAACCGGCTCATCATGCTCGGGATCTTGATGGTGACCCAGAGCAGCACGGCGACGAGCAGGAGGTTCAGGATGTCGGAGCCGGGCAGGCCCAGCAGGACCGGCAGGCTGGCGTCCGGGTCGGTCAGCAGCTGGATGCCGGTCGAGAACGCGATGGCCTGCAGGGTGGCGGTGCCGAGGCAGCCCAGCAGGGTCCCGGATCGGCGTCAACGCCGGCATGATCCTGGGACGTCGAGGAACTGCGGCGGCTACGTACCCAGCAGGTGCCCGTGCTGCTGTACCCGCCCGGCACCGGCAAGACGGCCATGGTCGAGGCCGCGTTCCCCGACCTGCTCGCCGTCGCCGGCACCGGCGACACCGTCGTCGGCGACTTCCTCGGCTCCTACAACCCGATCCCCTGCGGCGGCTACGAGTTCGTCCACGGACCTTTCGTCACCGCCATGCGCGAAGGGCGGGTGCTGCTGGTTGACGACGCCACCCTCATCCCGCCCCGCGTCCTCGCCGTGCTGTACCCGGCCATGGACGGCCGCGGCGTCATCACCATCCCCGCCAACGGCAACGAGACCGTGGAGGCCGTCGACGGGTTCTACATCGTCGCCGGCCACAACCCGGGCGTGCACGGCGCGGTGCTCACCGAAGCCCTGGCCTCCGGTTCACCGTCCACCTGCACGTCACCACCGACTGGGACCTCGCCCGCCAACTCGGCGTACCCAAGCCCGTCGTCAACGCGGCGATCGACCTCAACGCCGACCTCGCCGCAGGCAAACCGTGTGGGCGCCCCAGCTGCGCGAACTGCTCGGCTTCGCCAAAGTCCGCGACCACCTGGGCATGACCGCCGCCCTGGCCAACCTGGCCGGCATCGCCCCGGAGGACGCCCGCGACGACGTCACCGCCGCCCTGTCCCGGCACACCGGCACCCCCATCACCGCGCTCGCCCTCGGCAAGCGCTGACCCCATCCACCCCCCTCTGGAAGGAGCCAATCCGTGTCACACCCCAACACCCACCTGCGCACCGGCACACCGCCGGCCCGGGCCGGCGCCCGCGACTGGCAGGCCTGGTCCGCAGCGTGGACCCGGCACGTCCCGCTGCTGACCGGCCGCACCGACCTCACCGTCCTCGTCGCCCCCGGCGCCGCCGGCACCGCACGCGAATGCTTCTACCCCGACCTCAACCGCATCGAGGTCGACGCCACCTACATCGCCGACAGCCCCGACATCACCGACCCGGCCAAAGCCCGGCACAAGCGCCTCGTGCCCACCGGCTACGGGCTGCTCGTGCACGGCGCCGCGCACGCCGCGCAAAGCCGCTGGACCACCCCGCCGATCCTCGCCGACGTCGCCGACATGCTGGAGGATTCCCGGGCCGAAGGCCGCCAACGCGAGCGCCGCCGAGGTGACCGCCGCTGGCTGCGCCACGTCGTGAAAACCCTCCTCGACCCCGACGACGCGGCCGTCGACGACCCGTGGCACGCCGGGCAACTCGCCGGCCTGCTCCTCGCCCGGGTCGACGTCCGCATCGTCACCAGCAAGGACGTCCGCGCGGTCCGCGCCGCGGTTTCCGGCGTCCTCGGACGCAAACGCCTGCGGCAGCTACGCGACATCTGGCGGGAAGCCCACACCTGCGACGACACCGACGCCGACACCATGATCAGCCTCGCCCGGCGGTGGTGCCAGGTCCTCGGCATCGACCCCGACCAGCAGTACGACACCCCGGAGCCGGACGCCGGGCAGTTCGCCGGCCGCCTCGCCGCGGCCCTCGTCGACTACCTCGCCGTCGCCTCTGGCCTCACCCCGGCCGAGTACGCCGCATCGCTGCTGGCCCGCCGGCACAGCCCACCGTCGGAGTGGGACCGCCGGGACCCGACCGAGCAGGAACACCGCGCGGCCCGCGACCTCGCCAACCGGCTGCGGCAGGCCCGCACCCAGCACCCCGAACCCGGCCGGCGGCCCTCCGCGATCCCACCCGGCCGGCTCCGCACCCGGCAGGCCATCACCGCCGAAGCACAAACCGCCGCCGGGCAACTGCCAACTGCTGCCCCGTGGCAGCAACGCGCCCAACTGCCACCCGAGAAACCACGTCTGCACCTGGCGATCCTGGTCGACCTGTCCGGCTCGATGGACCGCCACACCGAGGCGATGTCGTCCGCGGCGTGGATCTTCGCCCACGCCGCCCGCCGCGCCGAGGCAACGACCACCACCATCGGCTTCGGCGACCGCACCACCGTCCTGGTACCTCCACGCACATACCCGAAGCAGATGCTGCACATGCGCACCGACTTCGCCACCGCCACGTTCCCAGAAGCGGTCAAGGTCGCCGACCAACTCCTCGACCTGCGCCACGGCCACGCCCTACGGATGCTCGCCGTCGTCTCCGACGGCTACCTCGACGACATCCCCGCCGGCCAACGCCTAGTCACCACCCTCCACCGGGCAGGCTGCGCCGTGCTGTGGCTGCACCCCGCCGACCCGCCCGCCGCCGGCGAGCCGACCGACCCGGACCAGGTCTGGGGGAAACACCTTCACGCACGCCACCACCCTGACCCTCACCGACTCGGTCGAGGCCATCGCCGCGATCGCCGACGCCGCCGTCACCGCGCTCAGCCAGGCCTAGAACCGACCCGGGCCGGACCCGTCCGGCAGCCAACCAGTCCCACCCCACGCCGCGGCGCTGCAACGGCTGCGGCCGGGCAGCGCCGCGCGGGGCGACCCACGACGTACCCAAACCCCGGGAATCACGGGGCTGCCGCCGGCTATCCGCCCGCGTCTCGCGAGGCCGGCAGGGGACGGCCTCCGCCGCCGGTCCGCGACTTGACCATCCCGCGCCATCGAAGCGTGCATGCATCGCGTCCCCAACTGGCCCTGGCAGGCCGGGCCCGGACGCGAGACGACGCTGCGCCATGACAAGGAGTTCATCCCATGCGCTACGGCACCGACAGCGAACACCCCTTCGACACCGACAACCGGGCCTGGCGACGCCTCGGCGACGTCACCAGCGAACACTTCGACGCGATCACCGGACCCGTGACCCGGACGAGCGGCCGGTCCTGCTCACCCTGCGCGACATGCAGACCGGGGACACGGTCACCCTCGCCGTCCTCGACTCCCTGGAAATCCGCGACCCGCACGCGCGGTCTTGCCGAGCCCGGCGACTTACCCCCGGGGCCGGTGGCTCCCACCCGGCAAGCAGGCGGTAATACTCGCCAGCGACCTGGCCGGGCTGCCGCCCGCCACCTACGACGACCCGACGACGGCAGCGCCGCAGATTTCACCCGCCGACGACGGGCGCCGGTGTACCACCTGTACGTCGAGCGAGACCACCGACAAGATCAACGCTGTCGAGGCCACCTGCAGCCGCAGAGACAGCGCCGTGCCCCTCGGCCGCTGGGTTGGCAGATCGTCCAAGACGCCTCATGAGGGCTCCTTTGACCGAGCGGCGGACCGTCGGCCGCCGACGCCCCGATGGAGGGCCGGCGGCCGACCTGGCGCTAGGCGGGCCGAGCCGCCGCTCGGGCGGCGTCCACCGCCCGGTTGCACCGTGATGCGCTCAGCTTCGCGGCCCGCATGGCCGCCTCCCGCCGCTCGCCGTCCGGACTCTCCACCTCCTGGTACGCGGTCCGGTAGAGCTGGAGCCCGGGAACCGGGCCGTCGAGGACCGTCACGGCCTCGTGTGGCTCCGCCATGTTGCTGGCCTCCTGCTCCGCAGACAGCCCCACCGTGTGCAGCGGTGGCCCCGCGACGACCTCCAGCCCGGCCGACAGCGGGTCGGCCGAGACACTGGCCAGCACCGCAGCGGGCGGCCACCGCTTCGGTGCTCTTCGGTCGTGCTCGTAGCGGAGCTGCCATACCCAGACCTGACCTGGCTGCCACTGCCAGCAGACCAGGTCCGGTCCGCCCGCTCGTTGTACGTCGGCTGTCACCAGCAGCTCGGGGCGGGCGGTTATGAGCAGGTGGGCTCGCAACGCCAGGGCGGTGCCCTCGGCGAGCGGGTTCGGACCCGCGTCCGTGTCGTCCAAGAGAGCCTCCTTCCTTCGGGAGTGGGGCCGCCCGGACCCGGTCGCGTCCGACCGGGCCCGGGCGGCACTGGCTAGAACCAGTGGGACAGCGCTCGCCCGGCGGAGTTCGCGTAATGCTCCAGCTTCGCGATACCGGAGCTGACGTACTCCTCGGAAGCCGCCGCACCCGCTCCCGCTTCGCCGGCGAACCAACCGGCACCTATCACCACTGCACCTCGGATCAGTACGTACCCGGCGACGATCGCACCGGTGAACAGGGCCACGTCGCCCCAGAAGCTGCCGCCGACCACGGCGCCGTCGTCCAGCATCGCCCGGCTGTGTGAGCCACGCGAGTGACCGTGGGAATGCTTCCTCGGGCGCGGGTTGCGTGACGTACGTCCTGGCCGGTTCTTCTTGGTTCCCTTGGTGCGCGCCTCCTTGGTTCTGCGCTTCGGAGGTACGTACCCCGCCGCTTTCGCCTTCTTCTTCTCCTTGGAGGCCGCCAACTTGGCGGCGTCGCTCTTCTCATGGTGCTCCTGAGCGGCGGGGCTGTCCTCGTCCTGCTGGTCGGTCCGGTAGAGCTGAAGACCGGCTACGTTTGCCGCGTCGTGCACCGTTACCAACTCTGCGGGCTCCGCCACATTGGTGGCCGTCTGCTCGTAGGGCTTGCCGATCGACGCGAACGACGGTCCGGCCTCCACCTCCAACCCGGCTGAGAGAGGGCTCTTCCTGGCCTGCTCGATGTGCTCCTGCAACTCCGTCGCCAGAGATCCGGCACCGTCCCGGTTGTTCTCTGACTTGAATTCCCAGACCCACACCTTGCCAGGCTCGCATTCCCAGCAGATCAGATCCGGGCCCTGCTCGTTGAGGGTGGAACCCCAGATGATGGCCTGCCCGTCATTCATGCCGACCAGAACCTGCATGCGAAGCATGATGGCCGTCATGTGAGCGGGCGTGTTTCCCGCGTCCAGCCCGGTCGGGTCGCTGCTCGACGTCGGGTTGTTGTCGGCATACGCGTACCCGTTGCTCTGCTGCGGGTCGGCGACGTTAAGCAGGTGGTCCGGGCTGATGAAGCGTCCGGTGTCCGGGTCGTACATCCGGGCGCCGAGGTGGACCAGGCCGCCGGGTTCGGTGGTGCCACCCACGAATCCGTGCGGGTCGGGCCAGGTCGGGGTGGCGCCCCTGGCGTTGCCGAACGGATCCTGCTTGCGGATCGTCGTCTGCAGCGTGGTGGAGTCGACCACGATCTGCGCGGTGCCCTGTTGGTCGGTGGCGTGCCACATGACCGGGCCGGTGTTGGTGCGGGTCGCCACGACCGCACCGTTGGCCAGGTAGTACCTGGTGACCCCGGTCAGGGCGCCGTTGGCGTCACTGGTCAGTTCGGTGCCGCCGAGGTAGAGCGTGCTGCCCTGCGGTCCGCGCTGGATGAGCTCCGTGCCTGCGGCGTCGTAGAGGTAGCTGGTCTGCTGGTCTCCCGTCGTCGCATGGATGGTGGCGGTGTCGACCTGGCCGCCGTCGGTCCAGGTGTAGTCGGTGGACAAGCCGCCCACCGTTCGGTTGGTCGTCAGCCCGGCCGCGTTGTAGGTGTAGCTGGCGGTCGTGCTGCCGTTCGGCCCGGTGGTCGCCACACTCGAGAGCGCGTGCGGCTGGCTGCCGCCGGCTGCCGGGAATGAATACGTGGAGACCGTGTCCGCCGCCCCGTCCAGCCCGTGGCGGGTCAACCCGGTGCGGTTTCCGACCGAGTCGTAGCGGTAGCTGTTCCAGTAGGCGTCGGGCCCGCCTACGGTGCTGGTGGATGGTGCCGCGACGCAGCCACCGGCCGCGGGCGTGGTGGTCCACGCCTCGGTCAACTCCTGCAGGTTGTCGTAGCCGAAGCAGTGTGAGTCCGTGGTGGCCCCCGCCTGCTGGCTGTCAACGGAGGTGAGGTTGCCGGCCGGATCCCAGTTGAACTGCTGGCTGAGTCGCTCGTCGAAGGTGCCCGGCGTGGTCTGGTTCTCCGTGGCGACCTGGACGCTGCGCGCCCGGTGTGTGTCGTTCCAGGCGTCGGTGGTGACCTGGACCCGCTTGCCGCCGGAGCCCAGCGTCATCTGGTACACCGAGCCCCACGACGTGAAGGACGTGGCGGAGACGTAGGTGTCCTGTCCCGACGCCGTCAACTGGTAGCCGTTGGCGTCGTAGCCGTAGGTCACGGTCTCCGCGCCTAGGGCGCCCGCCGCCGGGTAGGTGAGGGAAGCGGGTGAGCCGTCCGCGTTGTACGCCGCCGTGGTGGTCCAGGTGCCGGCGAGGTCCTTCTCGCTGGTCGGCACGGTGACCGAGGTGCCGAGCCGCCGGTATGCGTCGTCGTACCCGGTCGCTGCGGTCACGTACTGGTCGGTGCCGTGCCAGCGCGTCGTGGAGCCCACCTGACCGTTGACCACCGTGCCGTCGGACAGGGTGTCGTACCTCCAGGTCGCCAGGACGTATCCGGGCGCGCTGGTGCTGCCGTGCCACTCCCCGGTCTCCCGACCCAGGGCGTCGTAGGTGTAGGCGAGCGTGACGCCGCGCGAATCGGTCGCCGTCAACCGCTGCCCGGCGTCATCGTAGGTGTAGGTGCTGGTGCCGGAGTCCGGGTCGGTCTCCGAGATCAGCCGGCCGCGCAGGTCCGAGGAGCGGGACCAGGTGTTGCCGTCCGGATCGGTCACCGACACCAGGTCGTTGAGCCGGTCGTAGGTGTAGGTGCTGTGGGTGTACGAGCCCGACAGGTTGCTGCTGCTGTAGTGCCGTACCTGGGTGATGTTGCCGCGGACGTCGAAGATCGACTGAGTGGTGATTCCGCCAGTCGGCGCGATCTCCGCAGAGCGGTCACCCTGGTACGAATAGGTGGTCTGCCATTTGGCCGTGTTGGCCGAGTAGAAGGCGTCGACGACCTTGCGCTCCAGGTTGTCGTAGGTGAGGCGGTGCTGGGTCGGCACGTCGGTGTCGGCAAAGCTGACCAGCGTGCCCGACGGCCCGGAGGCGTTGTTCCAGAAGCTCGAAACCTTGGCGGTCAGAGCGCGACCGTCGTACGTAGTGTCGGTGATCATCCGGCCGCCGACCGAGACCGGCGCAGGTTCCTGGGTCTGGCGGGTCCGCATCATCCCGTCATAGATGGTGTACGAGGTGATTTGATTGCCCGACGGCCCGAGGAGCTGTGTCCGGACCCAGTTCGGCGCAGTCGCCGACAGGTTGTAGGTGTACTGCTTGTCCGGGTTTCCCGAGGTGGCCCGGTTGTTCAGCCACACCTTCGTCAGCCGGCCCAACGCGTCGTACTGGGCGGTGGTGACCTTGCCGTTCGCGTCGATCACCGAGGTCGGCGTGGCCTTCCCCGGGTCCACTGTGGTGGTGCTGGTCCAGCCCAGCGGGTTGGTGGTCGTCGCGCTGGTCACCGGACCGCCGGCCGCGGGTGTGTAGGTGACGGAGGTCTTGTGGTCCAGCGCGTCGTAGGTCGCCTTGGCCCGGCCGTAGCCGTCGTAGTCGGTGCGGTCCGACTGCTTCCAGGTGCGGGTCCCCGAGCTGACCGAGGCGAGGTCGTTCGAGGTGGTTGGCAACCCCTTTGTCGGTGCCTGCCCGTTCGCCAGGCCGTCGTAGTTGGTCTGGCTACCGCCTAGGTAGTCACCATCCCCAGGATTGGTCGCGCAGTTGGTGGTCAGCGTCTGGGAGGGAAAATCGACCAGGTAGTTCGTTCCCGTGGTGTTGCGAACGTAGTCGGTGTGCTCGCAGACGTCGTCGCCGTTGGTGGAGATGTCGGCGAGGTCCTTGACGTCGGTCGGCAGCCCGTAGCTGTCGTAGCTGGTGAGGCTGTCGGTCCAGCGGTACGACGACGAGGTGGGCAGCCAGGTCCGGGTCTGCTCCTCGGTGTCGGTGACCATGTACGCGTTGATGTCCTGCCCACCCGTGGCCGGGGTGGCCCGGGTGGCGGTCAGCGTCACCGTCGGTGTGTTGATGGTGGACCCGACGACCGTCGAGCCGTCGACGGAGTCAGTCTGCCGTTCGAAGCCCTGACTGCCGTCGGCGTCGAGCAGGCGCGCCTGCCACTTCTCCGTGACCAGCGTGCCGCAGTCGTCGATCTCGAGCTGGGTGCCGTTCGCGGCGGTGTTCGAGCCGGCGGTGTTGAGGCACCGGCCGGCGTGCGGGTTCTTCAGCGTGCCGTCGGACTGCGGCACCCAGACCTGTCCGACACCGCCGGAGCAGTCGTACAACTGCACCTTGGTGCCGTTGGCGGTGCCGGCCCCGACCACGTCGAGACACCGCCCGGAGACCGGGTTCAGCAGAGTGCCGTCGGCGCGCAGCTGCCACGCCTGGTTGGCGGCTCCCGTGCATCCCCAGCTCTGCACCTTCGTGCCGTTGGCCGTGCCGTAGGCGGAGAGGTCGACACAGCGATTGGCTTGGGCGACCGCGAGGGCTCCGCTGTTGCGGGGCTGCCACAGCTGGGCGAACCCGCCGGAGCAGTCGTAGAGCTGCACGTTGGTGCCGTCGACCGTGCCGGACAGGTTGGTGTCGAGGCACCGGCCCGAGACGGGGTTCTTGAGCGTGCCGTTCGGCTGGCGTTCCCACACCTGGTTGGTGGCGCCCGTGCAGGTCCAGAGCTGCACGTTGGTGCCGTTGGTGGTGCCGTAGGCGCTCAGGTCGAGGCACTTGCCGGTGGCGGGGTTGACCATGATCGGCCGGCCGTTCGCATCGAACTGCCGCTGCCACACCTGGTTCGTGGCGCCGGTGCATGACCAGACCTGGATGTTGGTGCCGTCCGCGGTTGCGTTGCGTGAGATGTCCAGGCACTTGAACCCGATGCCGGAGATGGCGGTCGTGGCGCCCGGCGTGCCCAGCGGTGTGAGGAGCCCGACCCGCCGGCTGTTCCAGACGACGGACTGGTTGTCGGCGCTGGCGATGCCGTCACCGTCCATGCCCCGGTAGTACAGATTGGTGGTGACGGTCTGCGGACCGCCGGACGCTCCGTGGGTGACCGTGACGGTGGAGTAGCCCCGCCATTGCGACCACGACCGGTATGCCAGGGTGCTCGTCTCGTTGTAATCGTGGCGCCAGAGCGCCTCGTCGGAGGAGCCGGCTGTCGAGTACGTGTACGAGGAAACCTCGTCCGGCGAGCCGCCGGTGAGGTCCCGGTTGGTGACCGAGGTGACGACGTACTTGTTGAACCAGCCCCAGCCGGCGGGCGCCTGCTTCGGCTCGAAGTACACCGGGAAACACCGGTACGGGTTGGCGTACGGCACCGGCGGGTAGGCGCGGGTGCAGTCGGAGGTCGAGTAGCTGATCAGGGTCTGGCCGCCGGTGCCGTTCACGATCGACGTCAGCCGGTAGTGCACGTACGGCGGTACGCCCACGTCGTTGCCCCAGTCGACCCGGTTGTACATCTGGGTGCCGCCGAAGGTCACCGCCGGCTCGGCCAGACTGGTGCCGTCCGGCGCGTAGCCGGTGTGGGTGACGCTCTGCAGCCAGAGGTTGGGCGACGTGTCGGCCCGGCCGGGGAGATGTTGTCCCCGCTCGACGGGTACGTGTAGGTCAGGTCCCACTGGTCGACCTTGTGGTACGCCGCGGCCGCGCTGTCCCACACCTGCGTGTAGACGGATGACAGCTTGTACCGGGTGAAGAACGCCGGGCTCAGCAGACTCGGACACGACGTGGTGGACGAGCAGTACAGGTCCCACGGGGTATCCGGGTAGTCGGTGGTGTTCTGGCCGCAGGAGTTCAGGCACCGGTTGGTACGGGTGAACCACGCCTGCATGGGCGCACTTCCCGTGGCCTCGGAGCCGGCCCTGGTGCCGTAGTCGATGTGGTCGAGCGTCCCGGCGAGGTCGTACGGGGCCACGCCGGTGTTGTTGTTGTGGCCGTAGTAGCCGGAGAACTTGTTGTAGAAGTACGTCATCGAGTTCCCGGTCGGGTCGATGACGTAGTCCAGGTTCCAGCGGTAACCCTGCTGGCAGGAAGCGTTGGCGAAGGTCGCGTTGTAGCAAGGCTCACCGGACTGATTGCCGTACACCGGCTCGGTGAGGACCGAGTTCGTCGCCGCGGTGTCCGTGCTGTAGCGCTTGTTGACGCCGAAGTAGTACTGCGTCCCGTCCTGAGTGGTGACCCGCCAGTACTCGCCGTCGTTGTCGCCGTTGCCCTTGGAGGTGTCGAAGACCTGCTCGACTTTCAGCGCCGAGTCGTCCTGGCCGTGCCAGACGCCCGTCGTATTGTCCCGCACGAGCATGGTCGCCTGCCCGTTGAACACGAGCGTGGCGTTGTACGGGGAGAACCAGCACATATCAGGGGTGGTGCCGCCGTCGAGGTTGCACGATCGGTAGGAGCGTTCCACGTACCCGGTCTGCAGGTCCCATCCCTCGCCCGCCCAGGAGGTCTGGCCGTTCTGCGCCCAGGTCTGGGCGTCGACGGCGCCGCTGTCGTAGCTCAGCGCCAGGTCGGGGGCGGGGCCGCCGAGCGCGGTGGGCACCTTGATCGGGTAGCCGAACCCGAAGGAACCGCTCTGGTTGCCCGCCGACCAAGAATAAGACGGCGACAACGACGTCGCCGAGTAGTCGGACCCCGACGATGACGTTGCCGCCGTCAGTGCGAGCGCGGTCACCCCGACCGGGTCTGAGGAGGAGGAGACCGGGACGCCGCCCTTGCCGGTAAGGCGGACGTCGGCGGAGACCGCGCCGGAGGCGTTGACGGATCCCACCTCGATCTCCCGCTGGCACGCCGGCTTCGCCGGAGTGGTCAGCGCGCAGGCAGGCAGCTGCACCAGGCGTAGCCGGTTGCCGTAGTCACCGCCGTACGCGTTGGCGAACGAGGTGTAGTCGAAGCGCAGGTGCACCTGACCGGCCGCAGCGGAGCCATCGGCGCGGGACACGCCCATGAGCACACCGCGGATGCCCGCCGCCTCGGCGCGCGCCCGATCAGCGACGTCGACCCGGACGGACGCGGGTCCGGCCGTGAGCCCGGCTAGGTGCTGGCTGGTCTCGCGGTCCTCCTCGAGCGGCAGGGCGGTCGCGACGACCGGCATGCCGCCAACCCCCACCGCGCCCTTGGCCACCCGGACGACGGCCGAGGCCTTCGCCGGCAGGGTCGTCCGGGTCTGCCGGGTCAGTCCCGGACCGTCGGTCTGCGACCGGGTAGCGTGCCGCGAGCGGGTCTTGCCCACCCGCACCGACACGTTGGCACGGGCCAGCGCGGCGTGCTTGAGGCCGGCGGTCGCGGGCGTGGCCACCGCAAGCGACAGCACAAGGCTCAGCGCCAGGCTAAACGAGAGGGCCCACCGGCCGGGCCCGCTCAGGGACAGTAAGGATCCGTGTAGGCGGTGCCACCACCGCGAGCGATGACGCATGGGATCTCCTAGATCGGCTGATCGGTTGTGGACGGAACCGTAGGGTCTTGCGCATCCCGCCGCAAGACCCTGTTTGTGAGACCGATTGGCCAGATCAACCACAGCGCAACGGCTGAGAGCCGGGGCGCTCGCTCGCGATGGTTTGCCATCTGCGCGCTTGTGGACCATTCGCTTCCACACCACGGTCGCCGCATCGGAAATGTTGACTCTCCGATACTTCCGACACATGCCGATACGCCCCTTACCGGTCTCCGGTCGTCAACTACCCCGGGGCCGACCCGCCGGGCCTCCGCCACGGTCCGGTACCTCGACGGACGCCTTACTGGGCCGCGCGAGCCATTTCCGGCTGCTCCGCCGTCGCCACGCTGAAGTCCTCCTGCCACACGTAGCGGCTAAGGTTGCCCGCGTCGCGGCCATTGACATGCGCCGCGGCGCGGCGCTGTCAGCGGGCGGCGGCCAGTACCGGCGTACCGTCCGCTCCGACCGGCCGATCCGAGCGGCGATCGTCGCGGGATGCAGGCTGGGGTCGCGTCGGTACCAGTAGGCGACAGCGGCAGCGGTTTCCGCCGGCACCTCTTCGCCCGGCGCCTCGCCCGTGGCATCCGGCGGCTGCGCCGCAAAGCCCTCACTACGGCCTACGAGCGTTGGCGGTGCCTCGTTGGTTGTCCCGTCGTCCTCTTGCGGCGGTGTCACTTTGTCGATCTTTTCGCCGTACCGACCGCCGCTGTGGGTGACACCATGCCGAGGGTCTCGATCCAGGACCGGCACGATGATCGCCCGGGACTGGACGTGCCTGCCTCGGGCGTCGGCTACGTCACCCGGTTCGAGATCGACCGCGAGTTCGCCTCCCGGTACCCGGTCCGGCAGGTCGGCGGGCGCGACATCCTCGAGCTGTGGGTGCCGGCCGAGGAACTCGACGAGTTCTACCAGCACATCGTCGGGCTGATTGAGGTCGTCCACGAGTTCCGGTCCGGCAGTGGGGTCACAGGGTGAGCGGGGTTGGACTCCTCATGAGCGGCTGGCGAGGCTTTAGCATCTGCTGGCCGGCCTGCCAGGACCCTACGGTAACGAGCACCTGTGGACCTTCATCCGCCTCGCAGGTAGCGAGAACCCGATCGCGGACGTGTTCACATTCCTGATCGACTGCGGTGTCATCGACTCAGCCAGCTCATTCGACGGTCCGCCCCAGGCACCTCAGGGTGTCGACCAGTTGGCGGCGTGCCTGGCCGAGGTGGATCAGGACATGGCGCTTGCCGTCCTCGTGGAGATGACGACGCGGACTCTCGCCTACCATGCGCAAGGCCGCTACCCGGTCGACAAGGCCCAGGACGTCTTCAAGAAGCTGATCACCCTGCTGGGGCACGGAACACGCTGGTGGACCAACACCGATCTGGGCTCCTGGAATCCGGTCACGCGGCACACCATGGACGCTCTCGTTGTCGGCACCGGCGGCGGGGTGCTCGTCGCGGTGCTGGCGGCGGACGAAGACTAGGAGATGGGTAAGCGCGGGCGCGAACATCAGCAACAGCTGCGTGACCGGTTCCTCGCTGCCCTCATCATGCCCGTACCATCGCCGTGGGCTCGAACTGCCCACGCCGCACAATTACATACCTATGCGCGGGCTGCTGCGTGTCGGCTTCGCGGCTGAGCCGACCAGCGGCGGCGACCTCCTCATGGTCGTCTCCCACGACGGTCGCGGCCTGTTCGATCCGGTCACGGGCGCGAAGATCGCAAGCGATCGTGAACCCGATCCGGACCTTTGCATTTCGACGGGTGCGGACCTTTCCTGCCCGGGATTCGGTCCGCTGGTCGACACGCGAGTCTGCATCGCCGGGCTCTTCGGCGGTGGCCTCCACACCACCACCGACGCAGACTGGACCGTCGATGTCGTCGCACCCGACTGGCCGGTCAGTGTGCGGGCGTGGCGTGGCAGCCGGGTGGGGGTGTGCAGCAGCCGGTGGAGGAGGGCGGTCAGGTGGGCGCGGCTGGTGCCGTCTCGTACGCCTGGTGGTTCGGGTGTTGAGGCCGGCTCGCTGTGTGATCGGTGCCTTCGGCTCTATCCTTGCGCGGTGCCGTACGCCGATCTCAGCTTCGAGCAGTGGAACGACCTGTCTGACGGCGTTGCCCGCCGGATGGCCTGCGAGATCGCGGATCGACACGACCTGACCGTCGTGGGCCTAAAGCACACGGCGTACGCGGAGCGGTCGCACCGGGTGGCGCTGTTCGACCGTGACGGGATGCGGTTCGCTCTCGTACCCGGCGGACGGCCGGCTCTCGGCTACGACGCGGCCCGATTCCAGCCCGTTCCGGACCAGGCCGCCAGCTACGCCGACAGCGCCAGCGAGTACGGCCTTCCTCCGCTGGCCGAGTACGTCGACGCGATGACCTCGCCGGTACGCAGCGCCGAGATGGCGGCGATACTGATCGCGGTGGAAGCGTTCGACCCGTGCGAGATTCCGCTGGCGCCGGACAACCCTCGGGTACTCGAACTCGTCGCGTCGACCGGGGATCGGCTCGACGGGGTGAGCACACTCCGATCTGGTGGTGGGCTGACGGTGGAGTTCGACCGCACTGGGCAGGTAGCGCGGGCCCGAGCGACCCGGGAGGTCGCCTACGACGAGGCCATGGCCGGGCTCGCAAGCATCGGCTTGCGGACGACCACTGAGGATCAGTGGGAGTGGGCGCGTGGAGCTGGCGCGACAACCCTGTTCCGCTGGGGCGATGACTGCCCCAACGACGGTTACCCGTTCGACTACAAGACTGGTCCGCACCGGCAGAAGAACCTGTGGGGTTTGGCGATCGGGCAGGATCCCTACCGGCACGAGGCGACGACCGACCGCACCATTGTGTGCGGCGGCGATGGCGGCGGCGCCACGTGTGGCGGCAGCGGCTTCTTCCTGGGCTGGCTCACCCTGGCGACCGCCTACCGGGACAAGGATTTCGGCCATTGGCTGGCCTCTGACGACGGGTACGCCGACGAGATCCTGACCCGGCCCGTCATCGAGCTGAATTGAGGAGCGCCGCACAGTGGACGACCGGACCCGCGGGCTCCTCGACGCTGCCGTACGGGAACAGTTCGATGCCCATGGGCGGGTCCTGCCGCCGTGGCGGGCGTACCCGCAGATCGAGCGGTTCAGCATCGGCTGGCGCATGGGTGACGGCGAGTGGCATCTGATGGTGTGGTGGCATTGGTGGGAGTCTGCGCCCATGGACGAGGGGGAGAGGATTGCGTACTTCCAGGTCGATGATCCGCCGCGCGAGTGGCTGGACTGGGCCGCGCACCAGCTATGGCCGGATGTGGACTTCGGCGAGGCGGGCGTACGCCGCCTGGCCGAGCACGGGATCGGCGCTGCATGCTGACTGATCGTCCGCTGCTGTTCCTCGACGTGGACGGGACGCTTCTGCCCTTCGGCGGCGCCGCGAGCCCGATGGGCGATGACGCCAACCCTCTGTTGGCAGGTCTCGACGCCGAGCACGGCCCTCGGCTTGCTGCGTTGCCTTGTGATCTCGTGTGGGCTACGACCTGGATGCACGACGCGAACGAGGTGCTCGCACCACGGCTCGGCCTACCCCAGCTGCCGGTCGTCGACTGGCCAGACGACGAAGACGACGGCGGTCGGCTGCACTGGAAAACGCGCCGCCTCGTCGAGTGGGCCACAGGACGCCGGTTCGCCTGGGTGGACGACGAGATCACCGACGCCGACCGGACGTGGGTAGCAGTGAACCACAGCGCTTCCGCTCTCCTGCACCGCGTAGACCCACGTCGCGGCCTCACCGGCGCGGACTACCAAGCCGTCGCGCAATGGCTGAACGAGGAGGATCTATAACGCAATCCCGATTCGATGACCGAATGGACACTGCGGACAGGGCATCCAACGGTCAGCACAATTGCAGGTCGGCAGCGACTCTGGGCATGTAGTTGGGGTTCAACTCGGGCCACCGACACGAACTCCCATGCCTACGGTGGGCGGGCCGCGATGGGTAGGCGCACGTCGTTCTCTTGGTGCCGGGAAGTCCCGACGGTGGGGGAGCGGGGCGCGGTGAGACCCTGGCGACGTCGGCATGCCCCCGTTTACCCCCCGAAAACCCCCGCCTGCGGCTGACAAACAGTGACAAGAAACGATCATTGCCTGGTCGTGTCTGTGCAGCTCGGCGCCAATTCCCGACAGTCAATGACAAGGTCGAGGTGGCTACGGTTGGTAACAAGGGGTCTTGACAACCAATGACAAGCCCTGAACGGCGATGCTCGACAAGAGGTTCTCCTGGGTTCAAATCTCCTCGTTCCCCACGAGAACCTAATGCTGAAACGGCGGATACGTCGGTCGAGGAGTCTACTACGAGCGAGCCCTCCCGCCGACTACGCTTTAGCCGGCCGCATCATGCTCCTGTATCCACGGCCTGGGGAGCCCTGTACCTGCCGAGAATGCCATCTGGGCAGCTCAGGCGGCGTGCTCGTATTCGTGAAGGACACCACCGAGGCGGTCACGCCGGTGGATGTTCAGCCGGACGAGTTGGTCCGGGTCGGTGATCGGTTCGGGCAGCGGCTTCAGCGGCCGGACATTCGCGATCCCCTGATGCGGGCGGTGTAGGTTGTAGAACCGCTCGTACTCCCGCAGCGCATGCAGTAGATGCCGCTGGTTCCAGATCAGTGTGCGGTTCAGCAGTTCGCGGCGGCAGGTCCGCACCCAGCGTTCCATGATCGCGTTCATGCGGGGCACTTGGATACCGCTGGGCACGACCGTGATGCCGGCGTCGGACAGGATCGCGTCGAACGTGCCCGGATACTTGCCGTCCCGGTCCCGGATCAAGTACTTGACCTTGCAGCCGGCGTCTTCGAGATCCATCACGAGGTTGCGTGCCGCCTGGCAGACCCAGGCGGCGGTCGGGTGCGCCGTGACGCCCAGGACCCGGATCCGGCGGCTGGCGTGTTCGATCACCGTCAGGATGTACATCCGCGCTCCGGTCAGCGTCACGGTCTCGATGAAGTCGGCGGCCAGCAGCGCTTCGGCTTGGGAACGCAGGAAGTCCGTCCAGGTGGTGGCGGCCCGATCGGGTGCGGGGTCGATCCCGGCCTCGCGCAGGATCTCCCAGACGGTGGACGGGGCGACCTTGATCCCGAGCGTGAGCAGCTCCCCATGCACCCTCAGATACCCCCAGCTACCGTTCTCCCTCGCCAGGCGCAGTACCAGGGCCCGGATCGACCGCAGCGTGCGGGGCCGGCCGCGTCGCCTGGGCCGCGACACCGCGGCGTGGCGGCGCGCGATCAGGTCACGGTGCCACTTGAGGACTGTGTCGGGCCGGACCAGCAGTCGCAGGCGCCGCAGGGTCGGCCTCGGCAGCGGGTGCAGCAACGCGGAAAGCCACGCCCGATCGACCGGCTCGAACCGGACCTGCTGCCCGTCGAGTTGGCGCTGCAACACCGCGAGCTGGTGGCGCAACGACAGGATCTCGATGTCCTTATCGTGGTCGCCGCAAGGCAGCAGTCGCAGCAACGTCAACGCGTTCGTGATACCCAGGTACGCCAGTCGCAGCAGCATGAGTCGGCATCATCGCGTAGTCATCGGTGACGATGGGCAGGGGTGACGCCCTCGATCAGGCCAAGGTCGGGCCCGGACTCCTGCGACCCGCACGGATGCCTTTCTCGACAGGTACAGGGTCGGTCACCAGCGCGGTCAGCTCGCTCGCGCTCGGTGGTGTGTCGCCGAACGGCGAGGGCACCCATCCCCACAATCCCACAATGCCCGCGACGGTGAGTAGGAGCAGGCCGCTCCGCAGCAGCAGGAGCGGCTTCGCTGACAGTACCTGCAAAGGGTAGACGGGCGAATCCTGAACTCGGCGGCCTCGGGGCCGCTGGCGTCAGCCGGTGGCCGCCGTCGCGGTGAACAACAGTTCGGCGACGCTGCCAGCGAAGTCGGGCAGCATGTGGGCAGCTAGCACCCAGGCTTCCGGGTTGTCGTCCACCGTGGACTCTATTGCGAGCCTTAGTGCGGCCAGCCCTTCCTGCTGGCCCTCGTCCTTAACGAGTGTCAGCATCGTTAGCGCCTGGGCCGCCGGACGCCCGTGGGCGAACACGTCCGACCAGCTCAACTGGCCGGCCGCGATGAGCTTTGGCACCGCCTCGCGGTCGACCGGGATCTGGGCGAGCAGATCGGCTGGCGGCTCGCCGCGGTTCAGCCCGGCCTCGAGCGTTGTGGCGAACGCAGTACGGAACCACTGCGGGCATCCCGGCCTGGTACACAGGGCCGCGAGAATGTCGTCGGGGAACGGCCGCTCGGCGTGCTCGTCGCGGATGGCCTTCCAGTTCCAGTCGTGGGTCTCCCGCAGGGAAGCCGAGCTCGGGCTCGTTACGCCGTGCAGGAGGGCGAGCTGCGCGGCGACCGTCTCGCCGCGTGTCACCTCGTCTTCCAGCCGGCTGAGCATCTCGGGCTCCGGTCCGGCGACGCGCTTGATCACGGCCGCGGACAGCAACCGGCCCTGGAAGGTGGCCGGCCCGTTGGTGACGGCGAGCAGCTTGTCGACTGCGGCGCGGCCGTGCCGCCGCCAGAGGTTCACCACCAGCCGCAGCTGCGGGATCTCGCCGTAGACTAGCCGGTATCGCGGGATGTGTAGCTGCAGGTCGAGGTCGACACAGTCGATCGCGTCGCGGGCGTGGTACGGCGACAGTCCGCTGCCGCCCCGGTACGCCAGGAGGTGTTCACGCAACGCCGGATCGAGGGGGAGCGACCCGGTGTTTCCGAAGGGTCGCTGTGACAGGATCCGCTTCCGCAGGTGCCAGCTGAGGTTGGTGGCCCGGAACAGCTGGTTGTTGACCACCGGGTCGTCGCAGGTGGCGAGCCGGTCAATGGCGGCCGCGTCGAGGTCGCGCCGGGTGGACAGGGACCGGCGCAGGGCGGGGTTGGGGCTGGCGAGCGCCGCGTCGAGCCACTCGTCGCGCCACTGGCCGCGGCTGAGCAGGTCGAAGATCGTGTGGTCGTCGACGTGGTCGAACAGGGCGAGGTGGGTGTCGGTCGGTGCGGCGTCGAGGAGGGCGAGGAACGCCGCCCGTATCCCGTTGACCGTCTTGCGCTCGCAGACATCGGGGATCGGCTTCGCGTCGGGCCACGCCGTCGGCGGCCGTCCGGTGGGCTCCTCGGTCAGGAGGTCCACGCTGGACCCTCGGTGGCCCTTCAACCGGGCACGTAGCACCCGCCATCGGTCCGCATCGGCACCGAGCCGGTCGGCCACCAGCGTCCGCAGCTCCTCGAGAACAACCCGGTGCCGGTGCAGCGCCTCGAGCACCACAGGTGCGGGGGAAGCCCGGAGCAGTGCGTCGGCAGGCAGCCCGGCCTTGACCGCCTCGTCGGCCCGCCGTTTTGCGACCGCGGTGGTGTGCCGGGCCGGCAGCGGTGCCGCGAGCAGAAGAACACTGTGACGGGCGGCCGTGACGACAGCGAGCGGATGGGTGGCGAACAGCGCTAGATGCACGTCTTCCGGGCAGTCCGGCCGCCGCGCTAGCAGGATCGTCGCCTCCTCTCTGAATGGCTCGGAACCGTGGGCGGCGAGGATCTGGTCCCAGTCAAGCTCCGACCTCAGGCCCAGCTGGTCGACGTCCGCCTGGTCGCGCAGCTCCTCGATCGCACCGGCCGTTCCCTCGGCCTCGGCGACCAGCCGCGCCAGCGACGCACGGTCGATACCCAACGACGTCCCGGCCCGCTCGGCAATGGAAAGCAGCACCGGATCGTCGAGCGATGCGCCCGCGTCTACAACGGACAGCAAGCCGCGGAGCAGCTCGGCCCGCGTCAGCTCCTTGCCCGAAACCGCGAACGCGTGGGTGATCAGGCCAGGGAACGGGCTGACCACCGTCGCCCGCACCTGGTCGGGTTTCGTCACGGTGAGCATCGTGGTGACAAGGCCGGCCCAGGCGGGATCGTCGGGCCGCCCGGCGGCGAACACCGCGCGCCGGTCGCGCAGTCCCCAGAAGGAGATCGCGCGGCTGGCCACCTCGGCGTTGCCGGTCGCGGCGAGCCGCTGACGCAGGTCGGCGTGCCGGTCGGCGGTCGGATCGACAGAGCGGGCCATGGCCTCGATCAACTGCGGCCGCCCCGACGCCAGCATCGCGTCGAACAGTTCGGCCGGAAGCTGGGGAGCGGACCGGGCGACCTCGTCGAGCCGGTCGCCCAGCGCCGACACCAGGCGCTGCCACGGCTGCTGCCCCGCCGCGCGCAGCAGCCAGACGAGCGGTGCGGCCATCAGCCGGCCTGCAATCGGGCCATGCGCGCCACGGCCTCGACCCACACCTGTTGCTTCTCGGGCACCTGCCCGACCAGGTAGGTGGCCCGCAGCTTCGGGGGCAGGTACCGCAGCAGGCGGGCCACGACGTCGAGGTGTTCGCGCAGCTGCGACGCCTCGGCGTTGGCGAGGATCTGGTGCACCAGGTCGGAGTCGCCGGTACCCTCGGTACTCTGCTCCGCTGCCGCGCGCAGGCGCTTCTCCCACAGGTCGACCTCGGCTGCGAGGTCACCCAGGCCGGTGGACGGCCGCCCCTCCAGCCGAGCCTCCAGGCCGGTCAGCGGCACCGGGGCGAACTCGCCGTCGCCGAGGTAGATCAGCGCCGACTGCAGCGGCAGCTTCTGGCAGTGCAGCTTGATCAGCCGCTCCAGGGTGCGCTTGCTGACCCAGGCCCGGCCCTCATCGTCGATGTCGTTCTTCCACCACTCCAGGACCACCTCGGCGGTAGGCCCGTAGGTGTCGACCAGCCACTGGTTGGCGGGGATGTCGTCGGGCGCGACCTCGTAGCTGATCGTGAACCGGCTGGCCTGGGCCAGGTTGTTACTGGCCACGAGGAGCTTGCGGCCGAGGTGGTACGGCGGGTTCTGCAACGCCACCTGGGCGCGCAGGCCGTCGATGGGCCGCCCGGCCAGCGTCCACTCCTGGGTCACCTCCATCAACTTCGCGAAGGTCGCCTTGTCTTTCGGCCGGTTGTACTCGTCCCACACCAGCACCTTCGGCTCGTCGCCGAGCAAGCTGCGGGTGAGCAGCGAGCTCAGGGTGCCGTCGGCCACCGGAACCGGGACGCACAGATCCTCGATGTTCGTGACCGGCAGGGAGAAATATACCGGCTCGCGGCCGATCTCCTCCCGCACTACGTGCCGGGTGATTTCCGTCTTGCCGCAGCCGGGCGGGCCCTGCAGCAGCACCGCCCACCGGCGCCGGATCGCCGCGCGGAGGATGCGCCGCACCGGGTCGGCGACGCTGGCCCGGTTGGGCACGCCGAGCGCCCGGGCGAACTGGTCGAGGATGTCGTCAGTGCGGTCGGGCCCGGGGGAGCCGTCGGCGCGCTGATCGGCGAGCACCAGCCGAGTGCCGTTGACCAGCGGCAGCCCCCACCGCACCGGAAAGTCCTCGATGGCGCAGTCGATGATGTGCTGAACCGTGCGCGGCGACAGCAGGCGCCGCAGGTGCGGGCTCAGCCGCGCCCAGGCCAGGAACAAGTCGGACAGGTCACGGCCGGGGTACCGCTCGGACAGGTGCCGCCGCCACGACGTGTCGTTGGCGCCGACGCGGATGGTGGCCATCCGGTCGAGTACGGCCAGGTCGTTGCGGCGGGTGCCGACCTCCGAGGCCGACTCGTTGTCGGTGAGGAAGACGCCCACGCAGCCGAGCGCGCGCAGGTCGTGCTCACCGAGCGTCCAATTGCAGGCGACCTGCATGAGCTGCGATTGGATCGTGTCGCCCGCCTGCAGCGAGTCGTCGATCACCAGCACGAACTTCCGCGGGTGCGACAGCTGGTCCAGAATTAGCTGTTGCAGCGCCAGCTCACCGGTGCGCGGGTCGCGCACGGGTGCGTTCACCAGTAGGTCGTCGGGCGTGAGGTTGGCCGCGGGAACCAGCACCACGTCGATGCCTGGGTACCGCTTCGGGATGTAGCTCAGGAACGTCGACGTCTTCCCGATGCCGTGGTCGCCGAACACCTGCCCGGTCTGCCCGGCCGCGATCATTCCGTCGATGAACCGCTCCAGAGCTGAAGGTTCATCGGGCGCGGCCTTCGTGCGTGGCTCACGCTTGTCGCGCGGCTCAATCTGGACGCGCGTGCGCCGGGCCGCCGCCATCAGCGCTCTCCCGTCTGGACGCGGTGGCAGGCCATCGGCGGATCGGCCCGCTCCGGCCAGGTGTCGCCGCCATCCGTGATCAGCCAGATCCACTTTTCCGGCTCACGGGGTTTCACCGGCGCCGCGTGCCCGTCGGTCACCATGATCACGGCGTCGGGGCTCCCCTCCACCTCCCGGTCGCCGACCTTGAGCCGCCCTTCGGCGTAGTCGACGACGTTCTGGAAGTTGGTTCCGCCGCCGCCCAGCACGCGTTCGCCCGGCTTGAACGGCATCACCTCGCCGTCGAAGCTCAGCCACTGCGCGTTGACCCCGTCGGTCTGCCCGACGAGCCTGGTCAACCACTCGACCACGTGGTCGGGCATCGACCCGGAGGTGTCGAACGCCACCAACACGAGCTTCTCCCGCTCCATTCCCCGCCGCAGCAGCATCGGCTCGTGACCCAGCGACAACAGCACCGCGCCGAGCTTCTTCGGGTAGACCAGCCGCTCGCCGTCGCGTAGTCGCGACGCGAGCACGTCGACCAGCCAGCGCTTCCACCAGTCGACCCGGCGGGTCTTCGGCGTCTCGCCGCGCAGCGCGGCCAGCCCGAGTAACCCCCAGATCGCCTCTAGCCGGTCGTCGGCGCCGCCGCACCGGGCGGCCAGGTCGAGTAGTTCCTGCCGGGCCGCCGCGTTTCCCGCGTGCGCGCGCCGGGCCACCTCGGCCAGGACCTCGGCGACGACCTTCGCCACCGTGTCGTCGTCGAGCGGGATCTCACCGTCGGCGCCGAGGCCCAGGCTCAGCAGCAGGTGCAGGCACGGCACCGGACGCACGATCGGCTCGGCCATCCGCCGCAGCTCGCTGTAGACGCCGAAGTCGGTCTCTACGAACTGGTTGTAGTTGAGCGGATCGAGGCCCTGCCCGGCCAGGTCGTCCCGGTACCGCTCGTACACCTCGCGCGGATCGATCCCGACCGGCTCACCGGCCCGCGTCGGCAGCCGCTGGACACCCAACCGCCGCATCGCGACGTGGTTGACGGTGACCTCGGTGGCGATGGTGAACACCGGATCGGCGCGCAGTTCCGGCTCGGTGTGCAGGTGCCGCTGGATGAGGTGCCGCGCCTCGTGGAACAGGACGAACTTGACCCCGTCGAGCCCGATGTCGACGAAGAACTCCGGGTTGAACAGGAGTGAGCATACGCCGTCACCCGTGGCCGTGACCGCCGCGGTCTCGACCGCGGTGGTGGGAATGTGGTGGTGACACTTCGTGTAGAGCCATGACCCGATGACGCTGTTGCCCACGCCGAAGTCGAACAGAGCGGCCTCCTTGAGCCGCGCCGCCTCCGCCGTCGTCTCCTCGTCGGCGTCGTTGAGCGCCCGCAGCCGCCGCCGGTCGGCCAGGTCGACGAAGAAGGCTCTCACGTCGGGAACCCTACTACTCCAACATCACTTTTCCTTCCGCCGGCCGCCATGCACAAACGATCCGGTCCGCAACCGTCCTCATGCGACAGCGACGTATATAGGTAATGTCCACACCCTGCTAACCGAAGCCATTCAACGACGTGCCACCGCCATGAACCCAAAGGCGCACCGTTGTGCACCTGGCCCGCGTTGAGCGTGCTGCCGTGGTTGCCGCCGTGGTGATGAGCCCGCGATGGCCCCGGCGAACGGCCCTCCGGTCGGGTCGTCATGTCGCCGTTGGGGTGGTCCGCGCCGGACCGCAGTGGCGGGGTGCGGTGGGGCGTAGACGTACCCCGAGGTCCCTCGTTTACCCCCCGAAAACCCTGGCGTGACGCTGACAGTCAGTGACAAGAGGAGACCAGTCCTACCGGTATCTGCGCAGCTCAACGCCAACTTGCGGCAAGCAATGACAAGGCCGGGATGACTGCGGTCCGTAACAAGGGGTTTTGGCAAGCAATGACAAACGCTGAAGGAGGCTTGACAAGCGGTTCTTCTGGGTTCAAGTCTCCTCGTTCCCCATAAGGGCTGCCCGGGCAACGACCCTGCAGTCACGGTAGCCGATACGTGCAGGAGGAGTGAAACAGGAGTTTGGAGCCTGGGCACCTCGCCGGGCTGTGCGGGGTGGCCCAAAGCCTTCAAGCTGCCGGGGGATCCTCACAAGCCCTCGGAACGGTGACACGGTCTTGCTGCAGGCGAGGTGTCTGTCGTACGCACGCCGTAGCGTCAGTTCGTCCATCGGCTCGTCGATGGTCTCCGGTCGCGTCGCACCGACGTCTTGGCCCCCCGAACCGTGTCAATCAGGAAGATCGAGGCAGGAAAGCAGTGGAACCAACCGTCTCCGCCGGGCTGATCAAGGCACTCGGCTCTGCAGCCGCGCCCGTCTCCCGCCTGATCAGCCGACGCACGGTGCGCTTGCGGGTCGCATGGACGGTGGGACGGCAGGCCCGGAAGAAGGGCATTTGCGTGAAGACTCGTGAGCTGCGCAAGTGGATGGTCTTGCCGGAGGTGCAGAGCCAGTTGGCCCGGGGTGGCGCCGCGGTAGCCGACGAGGTCCTCGACGGTCTGGCCGCTCTGCTGGGCGGCAGCGGCGACCAGCGGCGATCCGATGCCGAGCAGGTCCTCGTTCTTGTTCTGGCCGCCTTCGTACGCGCACACGACCCGGCCACCGCGTCCGCCATCGCCGGGGAGTGGCAGGCAGAACACACCCGTGCCGCGGCGTCGTCTACTCGTGCTGCGGTGGAGGACAACACCCGCTCTATCCTGAGCCGGATGTCGGCCACCAACGTGTTCGGCGACCAGGTCACCATGCTCCAGCCGTGGCGCCGCGATCGGGCGATCGAGATCCGCGACTTCTGGCCGGACGTGGAGAAGCTGGTACAGGTCATCGTCACGGCCGATGACCGCGGCGCGTCCTGCGGCAGTGGTGCGAGCAGCCCCCGGACTGGTTCGCTGATGCACCCGTGGAGGTGATCTGCTGGCTGGCCGAACTCGCCTCGGACTACAGCCAGAACCCGACGGCGGCCCGCCTGTTCGGGATCGCCGTGGAGCGTGGAGCTTACCCGGCCGGCTACTGGAAGGCCCGGCAGGCGATGTGCCTGCCGGAAGACGCCTCCGCGGACGCCGGCGAGATCCTCGTCGGTGCAGCCCGGGAACACACGCTCGCGCAAGGGCTGCTGTTCGTCCACCGCGAGGACTGGGATCAGGCCATCGACGTCCTGTCCGCGTGGCTGACGTCGTCGCACGCCGATGAGGCGATGCGGCTGCAACTGCTGGCGCGGCTTCACGCTCGAGCCGGCGACATCAACCGGGGAGTCAAGTTCGCGCTCGCCGCTGCCGACATCGAGGGCGCGAGCGGATCAGCGCTGTACGCCGCTGAGTTGCTGCTGTACCGGGCGCGGTACGGGGAGACCGTGAACAGGCTGGCCGACACCGAACGGGCTGCCGCGCTGGCGATCAAGGCCCGTAACGTCCGTCGGTCGTGGCACGGCGACAGCGTCGCGGCGATCCTAGTCGCGGTCAAGGCGTACGTGCTCGGCGGCAAGGTGGCGCAGGCACGGACGCTCATTGAGCAGCAGCCGGACGGTGACGCCTGGCCGCAGGAGGTCACGGACCCCCGGCTGCGGCGAGAGCAGGCAGAACTGCTCGCCGCCACCGGCGAGTACGACCGGGCCCGGGCATTGGCCGCCGAACTGGACATCCCATTCGTTGTCGCGGAGATCGAAGCCGTGGAGCTGACCGGCACCGCCGAGAACGCGGTCGCCGCTGCGGCGTGGCAGTCGGCGCTGGCGGCCGCGGAGTCCAGCGCCGACTTTCTGGTAGCGGTCCGAGGGCTGGCCCAGGTCGGTGGCGAGCTTCCGGATCTTGCCGAGGTCGAGCAGGAACATCCCGAGCTCGTCCGCGAAATCCGGACTGTTCAGCGCGCCATGGGCGCGCAGGGGGGCACCATTGAGGCTCTGCGGGCCGGCGCCACCGACTACTTCGCACTCGCGGTGTTGCTCGCGGAGCGGTACGGGCAGGACGGGGAGCACCTGCTGGCCGCCGAGGTGCTCCAGGAAGCCGCGTACCGGTGGAACGACCCCGGCCTGATGCTGACCTCGGCGCGTCATCTGCGGGCCGCCGGTGATCCGGAAGCCGCGAAACGGGCTGCCGAACGCGCGCTGACCATGGGCGGAGCCGAGTGGGCCGGACAGTTCGATACGCGGGCGTTGATATTCGAAATCCACACCGACGAGGGCTCGTGGGACCTGGCGATCGAGCAGGCCCGCAACCTGGTGACGCTCGACCCCGACGCCGCGAACGCCCGCTGGGCGCTCGTGCACGCGTTGGTTCGGCGCGGCGACAGCGACGGTGCGTGGAACGCCCTCACCCCCGACGGCGATCCGGTCGCCCCCCGGGACCGTCACGACGCCATGACCTGGATCGGCCTGTTGGCCCGCCGCGACACCAGCACACAGTTCGTGCCTCGCGCACTATCCACCATGGCCCGATGGCCGGACGACGAGCAGCTGCTGGGCGTCTTCATCGCCCAGATTTTCTTCGGCCTGCGACAGCAGGAGCTCTCGACGACCGACGAGGACATCGCCGCGCTGCATACGGCCATGTTCGACTACACCGAACGCTTCCCCGAAAGCACGGTGTTCCGCCGGATGCCGGTCTCGGAGGACGACCCGCTCGGATCCCTCGCGCCCGACCTTCGCGCACGTTACGAGTCACTCAGCGAAGCCATCGAGGAACTCGACAAGGCGAAGCTGCCGCTAGGCATGCTGGCCACCGTCTTCGATTCCTCCTACACGGAGGCGTCGCTGAAGCGCGGCACGGGCTTCGTCAATGCCCATGCCCCGGCAGGAGAGATGCACGGCAGGGCCGCGGCTGCAGCGGCCTGGAACAAGGTGGCCGTAATCGATGTCACTGCAGCTCACACTTTGGCCCTGCTCGACCCGCACCTGCGTTCGCAGCTCATCTCGGGTTTCGCCCAGCTTCGCGCAACCGATGAGACCTACCGCGATGCGGTCCGGGGGCAGGAGTCCCTCGGCTTGCGTTCGACCATGTCCACGGGATGGGATCCTGACGCTGGGCGGCCGACCGTCACGGTGATCGAGCAGTCCGTCGCCGACTCGCTCGCCGAGCAGGCCACGACGGTATGCTCGATTCTGCACCAGGCAGCACGCCGTCCGTGGACCAGGTTCACGACGTTCCCCGACGCCGACCGGAAGTTCGAGTGGCTGTCGTCGCTCGACATGGCGGCTGCTGAACACATCCCGTTCTGGTGCGACGATCACCGTCTGCGATTGATCGCCGCTGGCATGGGCGTCGCGACCTTCGGCACGGTCGACCTTATCCGTCACCTGCAGACCCAAGGGCAGATTTCACGCGAGATCCGTGCGGCGGCCGAGGCTGTCCTGCTCACCAACTACTTCACCGACCTCGGATTCGATCGGGCAACGTTTGACCTCGCCGCGGCGATGGACGGCCGAGTACCGCGCGGGGTGGCGTTCGCGCTCACCCGGCCCGCGACCTGGACCCACCCGGCCGCGGTAATCGATTTCGTGCTCGCCATGCTGGCCCACGCAGCGACCGCCGGACCGGACCAGGTTGAGGGCTGGGTCTCCGCCACCGCGATCGGACTGGTCCGGATCACCACCGACGATGGCAGCGCCGGTGCAAACCTGCGTGTCCTACTGAGCCGGTGCATGGCGGAGCCGTGGATGAACGCCGACCGGCTGCCCGCGGTGCTGCGGGGTGTACGCGCGGGGATCGCGGAGCGCCGACTGGTGACCGATCCGTTCGAGGCGGTGGCCACCAGCGTCTACCGCAACCTGGTCACTGGCCACGGACACGCGTTCGCCATGTCGATGATGATGGCGCTGGTCGCCTTGTCGTCGGAGTCCGACAAGGCGACGACGTCGCGAGTGGTGCTGACCTACCGCGACTAGCAGCTGGGTAACAAAGGTGGCCACGAGCCTCTGGCAAGGAACTGCGCAGCGGCAGTCCGACCCCGGGTCAACGCGGCCGCCGCACCGTAGGGGTACGGGCACGTGGGCCCTGCCCGATCCGCCCCCTCCCTGAGCTACGCCTTCGACACCTGCCGGGTTCGGGTCGCCCCGCGACTTCCGAGGCGGGTGACAATGGAGTCAGTTGCGTGCAGATCAACACGATCGGCGGTGTCGGTGAGTCTGATCCAAGCGTGTGTCACCGCGACGACGACGATGCTGGCGGTTCTGATCGGCGGGTGGCTCACCGTCCGGGCTCAGGACCGGCTGTGGCGGCGCGACCATGACCGACAGTGGCGTGACATCCGGCTGAACGCGTACACCGACTTCATTGGCGCGGCCCGAGAGTACGTGGCCTTCGTCCTCAACCCGGCCGCCCGTATTACCGCGGTGCCGCGCCCGCGTGATCCGGGTGACCTCATGCCGTTCTTCGACGACGAGGGCACCCGCTACCGGGAGCGGCTGGAGAGCACCAAGACCGCCCTCCGGCTGGTGGCCGGGCAACCCGAGGTGGTGAGCGGCTCGTCGGAGCTGGTGCGCCAGGCCCGGCTCCTGGCGGCCATGCGGGCGGATAGCGGCGTCGAGGTGTTGCCGGTCAACCGGTTCGACGCGCTGTGGGAGGCCGAGCGCCGGTTCATCGAGGCGGCCCGGGCCGAACTCGGCCTGCCCTCCGCGCTCGCGCCATAACCGGTCAGCGCCCGCCGTCGCACGCGCGCAGGACGTGTCACTGTTCGCTGTCGAAGGCGCTGATGACGTGAGCGGGAGTTCGAGTCATTCCGGCGTTGCCGTGTCGGCTAGCTGACCGGTTCTGGCGGTGGCGGGGACCGGGCGGCAGGATGCGCGGATGGCCGTGAATTTTCAGCTCTCCCGCGCCCGTGAACTGCCGGCGGACGATCCGCTCGGGCGCGCCTGGGTGGGCTGGCGGGAGACCTCGACGGACGACGAGTTGTGGGAACTCAACCGGGGACGGTGGGCCCTCGCCGACCGCGTCGACAACGAGCGTTTTGCCACACTGTCGTTCGACGGCCTTGTTCAGGTGGTCGCGGAGATCAGCGGGCGGCATCGTTGCGACGATGACGGCAGGGTGAAGTGGAGGTTATCCGGCACCGTGCTGCGCCCGGGCGACCCAGTGCACGACGCGCTGAAGGGCAGGACGGTCCCACGGCACCGCAACCCGGTCGGTTACTTCGACACCTCGGATCTGGACGCGCTGTCCGCGGCGAAGCGGGCCGGATTCGTGCGGCGGAAGCCCGTCACGATGGTGGTCACCTGGAACCCGGAGAAGTGGAACCCGGACGGCACCTGGGCAGACCAGACGTACCCGCAGGAGGTCCGGGCCGTCGCCGGCGGCGGGCTGTTGCGCGGGCAGTGGGCCACCGGCGGCCGGACAGGCGGGATCGAGCCGGGCGACCGGGTCTTCTTCCTGCGCCAAGGCAGGGTGTCGCGCGGCGTCATCGGCAGCGGCACCACCACCAGCCGCATCTTCAGCGACGGCCACTGGGACGACGACCGGGCCGACGGGATCGCCAACTACGTGTTGATCGACTGGGACACGCTCCTACTCCCGGAGGACGGCCTGCCCCACGAGGCGCTGGTCGACCGTATCCCCGAGGGCGGCATGTGGCGTCCGCAGGCCAGCGGCTGGGTACCGCCCCCGGCTGCCGCCGCCAAGCTCGAGGCACTTTGGGCCGAGCACCTGGGTCTCGCCACGCCCTCGCCGCCGCGCACCACACCCCGGCAGGGCTGGCAGATGGACCCGGCGCGCCGCAAGGAGGTCGAGGACGCCGCGCAGAGGCTGCTCATGGAGCACTTCCGCAAGGACGGCTGGACCGTGCAGGATGTGCGCTTCGGCAACCCCTACGACGCCGTCGCGACCAAAGACGGGCGGATGCTCTGGCTGGAAGCCAAGGGCACGGAGACCAGCGGCGCCTCCATCATCGTCACCCGCAACGAGGTCGCGTGGGCCCGGGCGCACCCCGGCGACTGCGTTCTCGGCATCCTCTCCGACGTCACCCTCCTCCCGAACGGCGAGGTCGACGCGTCGAGCGGAACCTTCCGGGTGTTCACCTGGGACCCGGATGCGGGTGCGTTGGCACCCCGCGCCTACGACTTCACGCCGCGTACTGGTGATCGGCTCGACTGAGCGGGCACGCCATGGTCGTGCGCTTTCGGATCGACCGCGCCTACCACGCTCGGTGCGCCGCCTGAAGCGTGGTCGTGGGCGAAGTCCGTCGTCGTCACCCCTACAATCTTCCGCATCGCACAAGCCCGAGCTGGTCACACACCTAGCCTGCGGTGCGCACTCATCGACATGAGGCGGCACGTTGTCGGTGTCCTCTGGCAGGATGGCATCTAGTCCCTTCGTGGTCGAGTGGGAGTGGCACCGGTGAAGGCAGACGCGCTGAGTCCTCGTCAGTTGTTCGACGGCAAGATGCACTACGAGATCCCGCCGTTCCAGCGGCCGTATGTCTGGAACGAAGAAGATCAGTGGGCGCCTCTGTGGGCCGACGTCGTTCGGGTTGCAGAGAGTCGTGTAGTCGCCGCTGGCGCTGAGCCGACTGTGCCACACCACTTCTTGGGGGCGGTCGTCTACGAGTCGAAGCCCCCGGTCGTCGGGGATGTCACTCGACACATGGTGATCGACGGCCAGCAGCGCATGACGACGCTCCAACTCATGATCGATGCCGTCCAGGCGGCAGTCGCCGAGCGTGGGCACGATCTACTCGCTGAAGACCTCGAAGAGCTCATCCTCAACCGCTCGTCGGCCTTCCGGGGCAAGCCGGAGCGATTCAAGCTTTCGCCGTCCAAGCACGACCGGCCTGCATTTGCTCAGGCTATGGATCCCAAGCCCGATTGGGTGGGAGAGCACCGAATCGTCTCTGCGCACGAATTCTTCTCAAATGAGGCTCGCGCGTGGCTCACGGGAACACCTGACGCTGATGGCAATGCCCCACCGGGGACCGAGAAGGCGCGTGCGGCGGCGCTCTCGGCAGCGTTGCGGGATGGGCTTTACATCGTCGCGATAAATCTGACGGGCCACGACGACTCTCAACTCATTTTCGAGACACTTAACGACCGCGGTACACCGCTTCTCAAGGCTGATTTGATCAAGAATTGGGTGTTCCAGCAGGGCGCGAAGGTCAGCGCCGACGTCGAGGACTGGTCGGAGACACATTGGGTCGACTTCGACGATGACTGGTGGCGCGCCGAGATTGTCCAGGGTCGTCACCAGCGCTCCCGCATCGATATCTTCGTGCAGTACTGGCTCACGATGCGTTTGAGCGACGAGGTGAAGACCGAGCAAGTCTTCCGCGTTTTCACTGAGTACGCCGCGCCCTGCATGCGCAGCCTGGAAGGCGCGAACCAGCTCCTGAGTGAATTCCGCAGGGACGCTGACACCTATCGGGCCTTGGCGAATCTGCCCGAGGACACGGCCCAAGGGTCGTTCTACTCCCGAGTCATCGAAACGATGGGGCTCGCAGCGACCAGCCCGCTGCTGCTGTGGCTGCTTTCGGACAAGCACAAGGTGCCCGAGAAGCAGATAGAGACCGCCCTCGGGGCGCTGGAGAGCTGGGTCATGCGTCGGACGCTGCTTCGGATGACCATGAAGGACGTCAACAAGACCATGGTCTCCATCCTCAAGCTTCTCGAGCGATCCCCAATCGAGACGGCGGGCGACACGGTCCGGAGCTTCCTCTCGGCTCAGCGGGCAGATGCGCGCTTGTGGCCTACGGACGACACGATGAAGGCCGAGCTTCCCTCCCTGAAGCTCTACGGATACCTCCGCCAAACGCGTCTCCGCGTCGTCCTAGAGGCGATCGAAAGGAAGCTTCGTACCGAGTTCCACGAGAACGTCGCTCTTCCGGCCAAGCTCGAGATCGAACACGTCATGCCGCAGTCGTGGCAGACCCATTGGAACCCTGAGCCGCGGCTGCCGCCCGAGCAGGCGGCGGACCGTGACCGACGCATTCAGACCCTTGGCAACCTCACCCTGGTTTCAAAGAGCCTTAACGGCGCCCTGTCGAATCGGCCTTGGACTGACACAGCCGCTGCGGGCATGACCTCCGGCGGTGAGGTTGGCTTGGGCAAGCGCAGCCTATTGGAGAAGTACAGCCTGCTGGTGCTGTCGAAGGACTTGATCAAGGAACATCCCGATGCTTGGAGCGATGGCGATATCGAGGCGCGGGCAGCGGAACTGACTGGTCACATCTGCGAGGTTTGGATCGGTCCGCCCGCCGACGCGCAGGCACTGGAAACGATTCGGCAAGACGGCTCTTCCATACCTTCCCAGCAGACGTGGAGTAGAGCGCCAACGAACGCGTCCCACGACTTGGTCTGACTCCGCCCGGGGCTGTTCCCATCGGCACGCGGCCGGTCACCGCCTTCCGCACGACATCAGCCTTCGTGGCGCTCGAACAGAACGTCGGCGTCCTTCCAGCACTCGTGCGCCTTGGGGGCGTGAGAGCCCGCTGCCCTTGCCGAAAACCTCGTCCGCGCAGGTCACGCGGCATGCTCGTACTCGTGGAGGATGCCGCCGAGGCGCTCGCGTCTTCGTATGTTGAGGTAGGCCATCTTGTCCGGGTCGACGATCGGCTCCGGCAAGGGGTGTAGGGGGCGGGCGTTGGCTATGCCCTGGTGAGGCCGGTGGAAGTTGTAGAAGTCTTCGAACTCCCGTAGGGCGTGGAGGAGATGGTGCTGGTTCCAGATCAAGGTGCGGTCCAGGAGCTCACGGCGGCAGGTCTGCACCCACCTCTCCGTGATCGAGTTCATGCGGGGCATCCGGACGCCCTGAGCACGACTTCGATGCCCGCATCCTTGAGGATTGCGTCGAACAACTCGGGGAACTTCCCGTCCCGGTCTCGGATCAGGAACCGCGCCCGGCAGCCGGCGTCCTCGAGGTCCACGACGAGGTTCTTGGCGGCTTGCGCCACCCAGGATGCGGTCGGGTGCGCGGTGGCGCCCAGGATTCGGATCCGCCGGTTGGCGTGCTCGATCACCGCGAACACGTACATCCGCGCCCCGGACAGGGTGACCGTTTCCAGGAAGTCGCAGGCCAGCAGGGCGTCGGCCTGGGAGCGCAGGAAGTCGGCCCAGGTGCTGGAAGGCCGCTCGGGTGCCGGGTTGATCCCGGCCTCCTTCAAGATCTCCCACACGGTCGACGCGGCCACCTTCACCCCTAGAACCAGCAGTTCGCCGTGCAGGCGCCTGTACCCCCAGCTGGGATTTTCCCGCGCCAGGCGCAGCACCAGGGCGCGGACGGAACGCACGGTCCGCGGCCGGCCCGGGCGCTTAGGCCGGGACATGTGCGCGTGGCGGCGGGCGACCAGGTTGCGGTGCCAGCGCAGCACCGTGTCGGGGCGCACCAGCAGCCGCACTCTGCGTAGCACGTCGCGCGGCAGCCGGTGTAGCAGCGCCGCCAGGAATGCCCGATCGCTCGGGGTGAACCGCACCTTCTCCTTACCGATTTGCCGCTCCAGCACGGTGATCTGATGGCGCAGCGCAAGGGTCTCCACGTCCTTGTCTCGATTGCTCATCGGCAGCAGGCGCAGCATGGCGAATGTGTTCGTCACACCCAGGTAAGCCAGTCGGAGCAGCACGGCGGACCATCATGCCGCAGCGATCACCAGCTGCCGAGAGCGCAGCGCAAGCGACCCGGGTCAAGCTTCCCGACGCCCCGTACACCGGCTCCCACCAGGCCGGATCAGGTTTTCGGCAGGGGCACGGCCCGGGCGGTCTGTTGACCAGGCTGACCAGGACATGCTGGAGACGGCTCAAAAAGCGGAGCTGAGCGAGGACCCTGGTATGACAGGCACGATCCGTCCGGCGGTAACGGCGGCAACCAACAGCCTGCGGATCATGGCCTCTGACGGCCGCCGGTCCGCGTCGATCCCGAGCACGGCCGCGGTTTCAGCAGGTAGATCAGCGACCCACTCACCGATCGCTGCGTACGAGCGGTAACCGGCAACGACCGCGCACACCGCCGCCGCGACGCACGAATCCCCGACGGGCGCTGAGGTGTCGGCAAATGGGACCACTTCAACTGGGGCACCTATTCTGTCGAGCAAACGCCGTTCGCTCTGCCTCAGCAAGGCCTGGATCGGGAGGTGGCCAATCTCAGGACGCGGCTTCGCCGCCTTGCTAACGGACTATTCAATCACTGAAGTGATCTCAACAAGATTTGGTTAGGTATCGGTATTCGAAGTGGGTGAGATGGAGCGCGGCGCGGACGACGTCGCCGGTTTTTCGTGGGCTGG
>NZ_JAEVHJ010000006.1:0-73057 GCF_016802855.1 Micromonospora sp. ATA51
CACCGCCGCCAAACACGGCCAGGACGCACTCGACGTGCTCAAACAGCTGTTCACCACCGGCCCGTGGATGCCCGCCGCTCTCTCAAGCTGAATACGTACCGATCACCGGGACCACTCTCCCTTGTGCAGCTAGCCGTTCAGAATCGTGTTAGCGCTAACAAGATTCATCGACGCCGCCCCCGGCCGAAAATCCGCGCATAAGGTGGAAGCCCCGATAGTTCAAGGGTGATTGACAAGGCAGGCTCGTCATCGACGGCCATGTTAGCGTTAACATCTCGGGCCAATCCATTGAAACATCGATGACACATCAATGTCAATCAACCCGACCGACCGAGTGGGACGTAACGACGTCAGCGGCGCCGGAGTCCACCGGCCATCGCTGCCGGCGATCGCTCGCCGACTTCGGGCGACGTCAGACCTGAAGCGGTAACCCGTTCTGGTGCAGCCGGAAGGAGTCGAGCTCGTCGGGGTCGGCCGCGAGCCGAGGACCGGGGAGCTGCCGGGCGATCCGTTCGAACATGATCCGGCTCTCCAGCCGGGCCAGATGGGCGCCCAGGCAGAAGTGGATCCCGTAGCCGAAGGCGATGTGCCGGCGAACGTCGGAGCGGTGGATGTCGAATGCGTGCGGCCGGTCGAACACCGCGGGATCGCGGTTGGCTCCCCACAACGACAATCCGACCCGATCGAACGCCGGGATACGTCCACCGCCGAGCTCGATGTCCTGGAAGGCGAACCGTGGCGGCACGATCTCGACCGGTCCCCGGAACCGGAGGGTCTCCTCGACCACCGCAGCCGACAGCGACGGATCCTCCCGTACCGCCTGCCACTGCTCGGGGTGGGTGAGCAGGAGGCGGATGCCGTTGACGATCAGGTCGACGGTGGTCTCCTGGCCCGCGATGAGCAGCAGTTGCACCAGGGCCACCAGCTCGTCGCGGTCGAGCTGCTCATCCTGGTCCGCCCGGGCCACCAGTTCGGAGATCAGGTCGTCTTCCGGGACCGCTCGGCGCCGGGCCGCCAGCTCATCGAGGTACGCCGCGAATTCGAGGGTGGCCTCCGGGCCGTCCGGGCCGGCCGACACGATCGCGGCCGACCAGGCGCGGAAGCGCGGCCGGTCGGGCTCCGGAATGCCGACCAGCTCCGCGATGACGTTGACCGGCACGGGGTCGGCAAGGTGCGTCACCCCGTCGATGCGTCCCCACCGGCGCGCCTCCGCGACCAAGCGGTCCGCGAGGTCGCCGATCCACGGTTCCAACCGGGCCACTGCGCGGGCCGTGAAGCCGCCGCTGACCAGCCCCCGCAGCCGGGTGTGGTCCGGCGGATCGAGGCTGATGAGCTGGCGGGCCTCGATTCTCGCCACCTCTGGCAGGTGATGCTGAGCCTGCTGCTGCATATCCGGGCAGTGGCGGTGGACCTCGTGCCCGATCGCCGGGTGGCGCAGTCCGGTCAGGACGTCGGCGTATCCGGCCACCACCCAGAACCGGTTACCCGCGGGATCGATCTGGAGGACGGGCCGCCCGGTGTCTCGTACCCGGTCGTAGAACTCGTGTGGATTTCGGCGGACCGCCGGGTCCCACAACTCGGACAAGTCGAATGTGGCCGTCACTCCGACTCCTCCATCAGGACGTTGGCCCCTGTCACGGGCGCTGGCCTGGCCGCCCCGTCGGGCATGCCGACCCGGCCGAGCCGCCGCCGAGTAGGCGCGGCAAGGGCAGCCCGCGAAGCGGGGCTCGGCGCACAGGTGAGCGCTAACATATTTACGTTTCCGAGAAGTGTCAAACCCCGGACCTACTTGTACGTAGGCATTGACGACGGCTCTGTTAACGCTCACACTCCTCGCATCAGCTCAGCCGGTTACCTGCGGCGTACGGGGCGCTCCGGCACCCCCGCCAAGGCCGGTCTGCATGCGCAAGCCCGACAGTATATGGAGGGTTGTCGATGTGGTGTCTGACGTCCCGGGCGACGAGCGCCGTGCCGGTCGACAAGCAGGAACGGCAGAGGCGCCGACGGGCGGCAGGTGCAGCGAGGTGCCGGCAGCGGTCCCATGAGCCGGCCCTCCTTACCGGACCCGCATGAGCACGATGCGGCCGTCCGACGCGGCGAGCGCGGCTCGCTCATCCCCCGATCCGGATACGTCGATCAGCCGTCTGGCCAGGCACCTGGCGCAGATATCCACGTGAAAGGACTAATCCAAAGTGGCCCAATCCGAGAAGCTCGCCGTCAATCGGCGCCAACTGCTTCAAGCGTCGGCGGCCGGTGTGGTTGCCGTCGCCTCCACCACCGCGCTCCCGGCAACGGCCGCCCAGGCAGCACCGGAAGCCGAAACAGCAGCCGCACCGGCGGCGCTCAGCTCGATTCCGGCCGAGCCCGGGCCCGGCGGTACCGCCCCGGTCCGGCCGTTCCAGCTGCACGACGTGCGGCTGGGCGACGGCCTGCTCCAGGAGAAGCGCGACCGGATGAAGAACTTCCTCCGGCAGTACGACGAGCGCCGCTTCCTCGTGCTGTTCAACAATCAGGCGGGTCGGCCGAACCCGCCCGGTGTCGCTGTCCCCGGCGGCTGGGAGGACGGCGGGCTGCTCAGCGGCCACTGGGCCGGCCACTTCATGACGGCTCTGGCACAGGCCTACGCCGACCAGAGCGAGCCGATCTTCAAGGGCAAGCTCGACTGGATGGTCGGCGAGATCGCCGCGTGCCAGGACGCGATCACCGCCCGGATGGACGACGGGTCGGGCGGGGATCCGCAGCAGCCGCCGCAGCCGCAGATCGGCCGGGTGCCGGGCAAGTTCGGCAACGGGCTCCGGCTGAACGGCACCACCGCCGCGCAGTACGTGACCCTGCCGCAGGAAGCGATCAGCCAGCTCAGCGACTTCACCATCGCCACCTGGGTGAACCTCGCCTCCGCCCAGAGCTGGAGCCGGCTGTTCGACTTCGGCCAGAACACCACGGTCAACATGTTCCTGACCCCGCGCGCCGGCGTCACCGGCAACGTGCCGCGGTTCGCCATCACGGTCGGCGGCTCCGGCGCGGAGCAGCAGATCAACGGCAACGCGGCGCTGCCGACGAATCAGTGGGTGCACCTGGCCGTCACGCTGTCGCGGAACACCGGCACGCTGTACGTGAACGGCGAGGAGGCCGGCAAGAACTCCAACATGACCCTCGGCCCGGCCAACCTGGGCAACCCGGGCAACCGGTGGATCGGGCGGTCGCAGTACGGCGACCCGCTCCTGGACGCGACCATCGACGAGTTCCACGTCTTCGACCGGGCGCTGAGCCAGCAGGACGTCCGGTCGCTGCTCGACTCGCCGGCCGGTAGCACCGGCGGCGGCACGATCGCGTGGTACCGGTTCGACGAGGACGGTGGCACCGTCCTCAAGGACGCCTCGCCCAACGGCCGCGACGCCGGAGTGGTGGTCAAGCAGGACACCGGGAAGCTCTGGGTGCCCACCCACCCCGGTTACGTGGGCGCCCTTCCGGAGGACGTGGTGCTCCGCCTCGGCCCGCCGAGGTGGGCGGTCTACGGCGGCAACAAGGACACCAACACGTGGGCCCCGTGGTACACCCAGCACAAGATCATGCGCGGCCTGCTCGACGCCTACTACCACACCGGCAACCAGCAGGCGCTCGATGTGGTCGTCAAGATGGCCAACTGGGCGCACCTCGCGCTGACCGTCGGGGACAAGAACCACCCCAAGTACACCGGTCCGATCACCCGGGACAACCTGAACTACATGTGGGATCTCTACATCGGCGGCGAGTCCGGGGGCGCGAACGAGGTGTTCCCGGAGATCTACGCGCTCACCGGCGACGCGAAGCACCTGGAGACCGCCAAGTGCTTCGACAACCGGGAGTCGCTGTTCCAGGCCTGCGTGGAAAACCGCGACATCCTGGTAACGACGCCGCAGACGCGTCCTGGCCGACGCCGCCCGGATCGGCTGCACGTCAACCAGCACGTACCGCAGTTCGTCGGATACATGCGCGTCTACGAGCGCAGCGGGGACTCCGAGTACTTCCAGGCCGCCAAGAACTTCTTCAAGATGGTCGTCCCGCACCGCTCGTTCGTGAACGGCGGTACGGGCGGCAACTTCCCCGGCTCCAACAACAACATTGAGATGTTCCAGAACCGGGACAACATCGCGAACGCGATCGCCCAGGGCGGTGCGGAAACCTGTAGCGCGTACAACTTGGGCAAGCTGGCGCGCAACCTCTTCCTGCACGAGCACGACCCGGCGTACATGGACTACTACGAGCGGGGCCTGCTCAACCAGATCGCCGGCTCGCGGGTCGACTCCTCCAGCGTCAGCAACCCGCAGGTCACCTACTTCCAGCCGTTGACCCCGGGCGCCAGCCGCAGCTACGGCAACACCGGTACCTGCTGCGGCGGGACCGGCCTGGAAAACCACACGAAGTACCAGGACACGACCTACTTCAAGTCCGCCGACGGCAGCGCCCTGTGGGTCAACCTGTTCGTGCCGTCGACGCTGACCTGGGCCGAGAAGGGCTTCACCGTCACCCAGGAGACGAGCTTCCCCCGCAGCGACCGCACCAAGCTGGTCGTGAACGGCAGCGGCCCGCTCGACCTCAAGGTGCGCGTACCGGGCTGGGTGGAGAAGGGCTTCTCCGTCTCGGTCAACGGCGCTCCCGTCCAGGTCGACGCCAAGCCGGGCAGCTACCTGACGTTGAGCCGGACCTGGGCGCCCGGCGACACCGTCGACATCCGGATGCCGTTCAGCATCCGGATCGAGCGGGCGCTGGACCGTCCCGACACCCAGGCGATCTTCTGGGGTCCCGTCGTCCTGCAGATCCTGGGCAATCCGGGGGGCGGCAGCTACCGCGAGCTGTCCCTCTACCGGTACCTGAAGCGGGACGGCAACTACGCCCGCGCGGCGATCACGCAGGCGGGCACGACCGCCGCTGGTGATCCGCTCTTCACCACGCACGGTTTCACGCTGCGGCCGTACTACATCAGCGATTCGCAGGCCGTCTCGTCGTACTTCCGCCGAGTCGAGCCGACGATCGTGTTCGGGTCCATCGACACGGGCGTGCCGAACCGCAAGCGGAACGACGGGCTGCCGAACTACGACGTCCCCGTGACGGGCATCACGTCGCCCGGTAACGACGGCCCGACCTTCCTCGATCTGGTGTGGGACCAGGCGCCCTTCGCCAGCCACGGCCAGTTCGTCTCGGCCGTCGCCCGCACCGCCGAGGCGTTCGTCGCGGCGGGGGTCTTCACCGACGCGGAGAAGGACGTCGTGGTCTCGAACGCCGCCCGCGCCAGCAAGGAACTCGCCCCGTAGTAGTACCGCGGCCGCCAGGAACCATTGACGGCCGATGTACCTGAGCCTGACGGCGCTGACCGACTCGAGTCGGTCAGGCCGCCGGGCAGGCTGTTTGACGTGGCAGTCGCCGCGGGATCTCCTGCACCGCTCGAGCGTGTCGGACTGCCACTCCGCCCCCGACCTCCTGCCCGGCGGCGAGCTGGGCAGCCCACGCCCCTCTCTTCACGCGCCTCCGGCAGGAAATGGGGTCGAGGGCTCGCGCATGTGAACGATGACGCCAGCCTGGTCGCCGAGTGGACCGCCGATGCACGCACGCTGAGCCCCGGCCCGCAGGGCCGTCAGCACGACCAGCGTCTGCGCGGCCTCCGGGACTGGTGGGAACCCCTGTCAATCTGCACCCCACAGGAGTGTGAGATGAGCAAGCAGTACTCCCGCCGGGCGGCCCTGCGCCTCGGTGCCTTGGCCGCCTCCGTCCCAGCGGTAGCGTCGGTGCTTCCGGCCACGGCCGCTCAAGGGGCAGGATCCACCGCAAGCCCGGGCGGGGCCGCCGCCCGGCCCGGCTGGGTCGGCCCGAACTGGTCGGTCAAGCCGTTCGCCCTCAACCAGGTGGCGCTGCATGACGGCATCTTCCAGCAGAAGCGCGACCGGATGCTCAACTACGCCCGAAACTACCCCGGCACGGGAGGCGTCTTCGACGGGCCCGACCGGATGTTGAACCTGTTCCGCGCCAACGCCGGTCTCCCCGCTCCCGGCACCTACCCAGGTGGTTGGGACACCCCGCGGCATCTGCTGCGCGGCCACTTCAGCGGTCACTACCTGACGCTGCTCTCCCAGGCCTACGCCGCCACCGGCGAGGAAGTCTTCCTCGACAAGCTCGACTACCTCGTCGAGGAACTCGGCAAGTGCCAGCGGGAACTGGACAAGCGGGAACTCGGCCGGGTGCCGGGCAGATCCGGCAAGGCGGCCCGGCTCGGTGACCCGCACCCGAACCAGTACGTTCTGCTGCCCCCGAGGACTCTCGACGGCGTCACCGAGCTGACCATCGCCGTCTGGGTGAATCTGGCGACGGCACAGGCCGGGGCCAGGATCTGCCACTTCGGCGCCAGTTCCAGCTCCTACCTGTCCCTGACCGCGAGCGACGGCGGAGGCCCGCGGTTCGCCATCACCAACGCCGGCAGCGCCAACGAGCAGCGGATCACCGGCAGCACCGAAGTGCCCGTCGGCGAGTGGACGCATCTCGCGGTGACGCTTTCCGCAACGGGCGTGGGCCGGCTCTACGTCAACGGGGTCGAGGCTGCCGGCAAGGTTCTCGCCCTGACCGCCGCCGCGCTGGGAGCGACGGTCGACAACTGGATCGGACGATCCCAGAACAGCAACGATCCCTTCCTCAACGCGACCGTGGACGACTTCCGGATCTACCGCCGCGCGCTCGACCCGGCAGAGGTCCGGGCACTCCAGTCGGACGGCACACCGTCGCCGGTCCCGTCCGACCTGGTGGCGTGGTACCGGTTCGAGGACGAGGGCGAAACGGCCGCCGACCACTCGGCCAACCATCGCGACGCGCGCATCATCGGCACGGGCTACCCCGGCTTCCTGGCTGCGTTCCCGGAGGGCCAGTTCGTCAGGCTCGAACCGCCCACCTTCCAGCCAAACAGCGGCCCGAACGCGGTATGGGCCCCGTGGTACACCTGCCACAAGATCATGCGAGGCCTCCTGAACGCCTACGACCTGACCGGCAACGAGGAGGCGCTCGACATCGCGTTCCGGATGGGCGACTGGGCCCACGAGCGACTGAGTCGCATCAGCCGGGACGACCTGAACCACATGTGGGACACCTACAGTGCGGGCGAGGCCGGGTCCATGAACGAGGTGATGGCGGAGCTCGCGGCGCTCGCCCCCGACCAGGATCAGAAGGCTCGCTACCTCGCGACGGCGAAGGCGGTCACGTTCACCACGCTGTTCGACGCCTCGCTCGCGGAACGCGACGAACTGAACGGACGCCACGCCAACCAGTACATGGCTCCCAACATCGGGTACCTGCGGATCTTCGAGCAGACCGACGACGCGGATTTCCACACCGCGGCCAAGAACTTCTGGTCCATGGTCGTTCCGCACCGCATCTTCAGCAACGGCGGCGCGGGCCGAAGCGAGCACTTCCGCCAGCGCGGTTCGATCACCTCCGGCTTCACCTCCTCGTCCGATCCGCGGCACGCCGAGACGTGCTGCGCGTACAACATGCTCCGCCTGACCAGGAACCTGTTCTTCCACGACCAGGACCCGGCGTACATGGACTACTACGAGAAGGCGCTCCACAACCAGATCCTGAGCTCGCGGCGGGACATCGACAGCGTCACCAGCACCGAGGTGACCTATCACCAGAACATGTGGCCGGGCAGGTCGCGGAAGATCGGCAGCGTCATCGAATACAGCAGGTACGGCGGGAACGGCAGTTGCTGCAACGGGACCGGCCTGGAAAGCCACACAAAGTACCAGGAGTCGATCTACTTCCACTCCGCCGACGAATCCACGCTCTACGTCAACCTCTTCATCGCCTCCACGCTCACCTGGCCGAGCCGGGGACTCGTCATCACCCAGGACACCGCCTATCCGACACAGGGAGCCACCAGGCTGCGGTTCGACCAGGGCGGAGGCCGGCTGAAGATCAAGCTCCGGGTGCCGTCCTGGGCCCGGCAGGGCTACGCGGTGACGGTCAACGGGGCCCGGCAGGCCCTGGACGCTGCTCCCGGCACGTACGTCACGCTGGACCGGCAATGGACCGAAGGGGACACCATCGACATCTCGATGCCCTTGAGTTTCCGGGTTGAGAAGGCGCTCGACGACAAGAGCGTCCAGTCCATCCTCTACGGGCCGACCCTCATGGTCGTTCGTGACGGCACACCGAGCTACCGACAGTTCACCTTCTACCGGGACCTCAAGCTGGATGGGGACCTCGCCCCCGCCATACAGCCGACCGACGTGCCGATGCATTTCACGACGCACGGTTACACCCTGGCCCCGTACTACATCTCCGACCCCGTCCCCGGTGAGTTCAACTCCTACCACCCCTACGTGAAGCGAGTGGAACCGGAGGTGGTGTTCGGGGCGATCAACACGGGCGTGCCGAACGACAGCATTCGCGACGAAGACGGCGAGACCTTCCTGGATCGGGTCTGGGAGGCGGCGCCCTTCGCCAACCACGGCCGGTTCGTCAGCCGGGTGGAGGAGGTCTCGAGCGAGTGGCTCGCGGCCGGCCGCCACACCCGGCAGCAACGGCAGGCGATCCTTGTCGGTGCCGCGCGGGCGCAGCAAGAACTGGCAGGCTGACCGGCTACCTGAGTTTCCGGAAACGGCTCAGGACCTGGGAGCGGCGCGGGACCACCGTGTGACATGGCAGATCCCGTTGCCGCCCCCGGCCGGGCCGGAGCCGACGCGCCGCCGACGATGGCGCCGTTCCCCCAGGCGCAGAACGACAACGCCGCCGGCCGCCCACCCGGGCGCGGCGGCGCATGCTGTCAGGAGAACGCCTGGGGCCGTTCTTGGTGATCGTTCCGTAGGTTGCCTCGGCGTAACAGCGGCGGAGGGGCTGCCAGGAGCAGCGCCTCCGCGCGTGTCAGCTCGCCGTCATCGGAGTTCGAACAGGGCGGTGAGGCCGGTTCCGTCATCTGCGGTGGCGGTGACCGCGTAGCAGGTGCCGGGCGTGGTGGGTGCCTTCCAGTTGTAGACGAACTGCCCGGCGGCGGTGTCGTAGCGCAGGGCGGTGGCGCCGGAGCCGGTGATCTCGATGTCCGCCGTGCCGGCCGACGTGGAGCAGGTGACCTCCTTCGCGGTCATGGTCACGGCGCTGGTCTCGCTGATCTCGTTGGCCGCGAACAGCTCGAACTTCAGGGGCACGGTGCTGCCGGCCTTGACCGTGTTGAGCACACCGTCCATGTGCACCGGCTGGTAGAAGCCCTTCGCGGTCCACGGCATCACCGTGTACGTCTGGGTGGCCGTGCTCGTGTTGCCTGCCGCGTCGGTCGCCGTCGCCGTGACGGTGTGCGTCCCGACCGCGGTGCTGTAACCGCTGACCACGCAGCCCGCCGCACCGGAGGTGGCGTCGCTCGCGCTGCAGGTGGGAGCGGGCGGTACCGCGCCGAAGTACACGACACCGATGGTGGAATCGAACGTCGCCGTCGGGGCGACGGTGTCGACCTTGACCGTCGCCGACTTCGGCTCCTCGACGTTGCCGCGCCGGTCGGTCGAGCGGAACTCCACCTGGTGGGTGCCCTGCTGGTCGACCGGGACCGGCGTTCCGGCGTAGGTCGTCCACTCACCGCCGTCGAGCCGGTACTGGGTGCCGGCCACGCCGAACGTGTCCTTCGCGGTGAGCGTGAAGGACGGAACCGTCGTGTACCACCCCTGGTTGCCCTCGGGCTGCGCCGGCGACCAGGCCACCGTCGTCGTCGGGGGCACCGTGTCGCCCGGATCGTCGGCGAAGACCCGCCAGTCCGTGATCGCGACCGCGGAGTAGGTGGTGCCGTTGCCGTTGGCCCTGATGGTGGCCCGCACACGGGGCGTGGTCACCGGGTTGAAGGTGACGGTGTTGAACGCGGTGGTGCTCGTGCCATAGCTGGATGCGCCGGTCACGTCGCGCCAGCCGGAGGTGGCCTCGTCCCAGTACTGCAGCACCCACCCGTCGGGCTCGGCGACGCCGTCGCCGCTGCCGCGGTTGGAGTCCCGCCAGAACTTCAGCTCCGTCCCGGTGATCCGCACGGGGCGCGACCAGTCGTACTGGACCCACTGAGTGGCCGGACGGTCGCCCGACCAGGTACCCCAGATCTGCGCCTGGCTCGGGTTCGTCGGGTCGGCCCCGTCGTTGAGCGCGGTAAGGCTGTTCCAACCGGCGGTGTAGGAGGCGGACGGGGTCGCCACCGGCGCGATGTTGCCGCTGAGCGGCCCGGACAGGTCTGCGGGAATGGTGACCGTCCTGGCGGTCTCCAGGTTCCCCGCCGCGTCGATCGCGCGGAACGACACGGTGTGCTTGTTAGCGTCCGGTGCCGCGATCGGGTCGGTGTAGCTCGTCCACTCCCCGGTGTCGATGGAGTACTCGATGCGGGCGACCCCGGAGGTCGCGTCGGCCGCGGTCACCGTCACCTTGCGGGTGGCGCTGTCCAGGGTGGCCGTGCTGACCGGCGCGGTGGCGTCGATCCGTACGGCGAGGCTCTTGGCCGCCGAGACGTTGCCCGCGCGGTCGGTCGCCGTTGCCGTGACCGTGTGCTGTCCGTCTCCGGAGACGGTGACGTCGGCGTACCGCACGCCGGTGGCGACGGCCGGCTCGCCGGCGTCCACCCGCGACTCGATGGTCACCCGGCCGCCACGGTCGTCGACACCGGCGACGCGCACCCGCACGGCGGAGCGGAACCAGCCGGCGGCGCCGGCGCTGCCCGTGGGCGTGAGTGTCAGGGTCGGCGCCGTCGCGTCGCCCTCGGTGTCACCGGGTGAGATGACGGTGACCTGCGCGGAGACGCGTTCGGCGGCATAGCCGAGCACCGTGCCGTGGATGGTGAACGTACCGGGGCTGGCAAACTGCTCCGTCGTCACCGGGTCCCAGAAGACCGGCACCTGCAACGTTTCGCTGCCGAACGACACCGGCACAGTGCCGGGTAGCTCCGTCTCGCCCACCTCGACCGTCATCGGTGGTGGCGTGACGGACTGCGGCTGGGTGGCGAGGATCTTCCACTCCTCGACCGCGACGGCCGAGTAGGTGCTGCCGTTGGTCGACGCGTCGAAGATCGCCCGGACCTGCGTGGTGGTCACCGGGTCGAACGTGGTGTTCTGGAAGCCCTGCGTGCTGGTCGGGTAGCCGCTCGGGTTCGGCACGTCGGCCCACTGGCCGGTGGCGAGGTTCCAGTACTGGATGCGCCAGCGGGCGGGTGCCGCGACCCCGACGCCAGTGCCCTGGGCCTGGTCGTTCCAAAAGTCGATCTGCGAGCCGGAGATCCGCATCGGCTGGTCCCAGGTGTACTGCACCCACTGCTGCGGTGGGTTGTTGCCGGTCCAGGTCCCCCACATGTCCGGCGGCAGCGGGTTCGACCGGACGATCTCGTCGTTGAGCGCCTTCACCCAGTACTGGGTGGGCACCGGCTCGTTGGAGACGGTGACCTTCGCCTCCTGGGCGATGTTCGGCCGGGGCGAGAGGTCCCGTCCCTTGACCGGCGTCGGCGTGACGAGCTTCATCCGCGGCGGGGTCAGCGTGTCGTCCCACTCGACCCGGTCGATGGCAACCGACCGGCGGAAGTGCCCGCCGCCCACGGCGTCGGCGGTGTGGTACGTCAGGTACCACTGGCCGTTGAACTCCAGGATGCCCGGGTGGCTCGTCGTCGAGGAGACCGGCCGAAGGATGGTCCCTCGGTAGGTCCACGGCCCCGTGGGCGACGACGCCGTCGCATAGGCGATGCAGGCGTGGTAGTTCGCCGGGGTGCATGGCGAGGTCGGGCCGGCGTTGTTCCCGGCGTACGCCAGGTAGTAGGTGCCGTTCCGCTTGAAGATCCAGGGGGCCTCGAAGTAGCCGCTCAGGCCGGTGATGGAGCGCTGGGTGCCGACCGGCGTCTTCATGTCCTGCCCGAGCTCGAGCATCCGCAGCTGGCCGAACGTGCCCCAGTAGACGTACACCCGCTGGTTGGGGGCCGCACCGTCGATGAGGATCGTCGGGTCGATGTTCTGGATGTTGTTGGTCGTGGGCACCCGCTGGGAGATCAGCGGCGAGCCCACATAGTCGCTCCACGGTCCGGTCGGACTGTCGGAGACGGCCAGGCCGATGGCGAACTTGTCGGCCGCCGGGCTGTTCCGCTCATAGACGGGGGCGTACCAGTAGTAGCGCCCGTCCACTCCCTGGACCACCTGGCCCGCGTACGCGCGTCCCGGGGTGGCCCAGCTGAAGACCGTTTCCGGGCGCGCCAGCGACGGAAAGTGCGTCCACTGCCCGGACGCGACATCGGTGGTCCGGAACGCGCCCCACTCGTTCATGATGAAGTCGTTGGTGGACGGCCCGGCCTGGTCGTGGCCCGTGTATATGTAGAGCTGGTCCTTGCCGCTGTCGTTGCCGGGGGAGCCGGCCGGCACGACGACGGGTGCCGGGTCGGCGGAGTAGTAGCTGCCGTCGCCGAGGATGGGATTGCTGGTGTTGGTGAAGGTGTACGAGTCGGCGGCGTAGGCCGGGGTGGCGACCCCGACCATGCCGCCGGCGACGAGTCCGGCCACCGCCGTCGCGGCGATCGCCCTGCGGAGCCGGCGCAGCGGCCCACGGGTTGGTGGCGCGGCGCCGCGCCTGGTGGTGGTGTTCACGGTGCCGATCTCCTCACTGTTGCGGTGGGGGATTGGTGGTGCTGGACACGGGCGTACTACCGGTCGAGAGGTGGTGCGGCCAGTGGCAACCACACGCGCATGGTGGACGGGCCCCGTTCCGCCCAGTCGTGGTACGGGATGAGCGGGACGTCGAACGACGCCGAGGGCACCGGCTCCAGGGGGCGCTCGGCGTAGGGCCAGGCGAGCTCCCGCCCGGGTTCCGCCACCGGGGCGACGAGGCGAACCCGTGGCCGGCCGTCGTGGTCCTCGACGGGAGCCGTGGCGTCGACCCGGACGTCCGCGACGTCAGTGACGGTTCCGTGGCTGGCGACGCCCAGGTCGATCGACTCGAGGCAGTAGACCTCGGGCCCCCGTTCGACGGCGACACTGCCGCGTACCGCGTCGATGCGGGGATCGGGGTGGGTCAGACGCGGTCGCATCGGCAGGACCAGCTCGACCACGTCTCCGGCCTGGAAGACGCGGCGTACGGTGACCCACCCGGGCTCGACGGACGCGGTGCTCACGTCGCCGCTCGCCCCGGTCACCACCAGCCGGGCCCCGTCGGCCCACCGTGGCACGCGAATCGAGAGCGTCCACGGGTCGGCGGCGTCCCGTTCCGCGGTGACGCGGACGGAGCCGGAGCGGGGGTAGTCGGTCTGCACGTCGAGGGTGATGAGCTCCCCGTTGTCCAGCCGGGTCTGGATGCCGCAGCTGGCGAACTGGTGGATCTGGACGCCGTGCGCATCCGCGGTGGCGACCAGCGCGTCGAGGCTGGCGAAGGTGCGTGCGACGTTCGGGGGGCAGCAGGAAACCTCGAACCAGGGGGCCCGGAGGGAGGACTCGGCGCGCAGTGATGCGGAGTTCGGGTCGGGGACGGCCCCAGGGCTGCGCTGGTGCAGGGTGTTGGCGTAGTAGAACGCGGTCCCGGACGCCGAGGGGGACGTGGCGACCACGTTGTAAAGCGTTCGCTCGATGAGGTCGCCGTAGCGGGTGTCGCCGCGGGCCAACAGCAGCCGCCAGCTGAACATGATCGAGGCGATGCCGGCGCAGGTCTCGGAGTAGGCCCGGTCCGGTGGGAGCACCCAGTCCTCGCCGAAGGCTTCGTCCTGGTGGTGGGAGCCCTGGCCGCCGGTGATGTACGTGCGCCGGGCCACCGTGTTGTCCCACTGGGTGACCAGGGCAGAGAGAAGCTCGTCGTCGCCGGTGTCGACCGCGACGTCGACCGCGCCGGCCGCCAGGTAGTTGGCCCGGACGGCGTGGCCGCGCAGCACTGCGGCCTGGCGCACCGGGATGTCGTCCTGAAAGTACTGCTGGCCCCACTCGATGGGGGGCAGCGTGCCGGTGCCGCGGCGGGCGACGAACAGCTCGGCCTGGCGCAGGTACCGCTGCTCGCCGGTGACGCGCGCCAGCTCCGCAAGACCGGCTTCGATCTCGGCGTGCCCGCACACGCTCTGGATGCCCTCGGCGCCGAAGACCTCACAGAGCAGGTCGGCGGCGCGGCATGCGATGGCCAGCAGGCCGTCGACGGCGTCCGGCCGCGTGCGGGCTCGCGCCACTGCGGCCTGGAACAGGTGGCCGAGGCAGTACAGCTCGTGGCCCCACTCCAGGTCGACCACCGCGGTGCCTGCCCGGGCCGTCCGAAGTTGGTGTTGAGGTACCCGTCGGGTTCCTGGGCCCGGGCGACCCGGCCGACCAGGTCCCGGAAGGCGGCTTCCAGGTCGTTGTCACCGGTGCGGCCGATCTCCCAGGCCAGCGCCTCAAGGTACTTGTAGATCTCCGAGTCGGAGAACTCGCGCCCGCGCCGGCCCTCGGGCAGGGGGCCGGTGGCAGCGAGCTCGAAGTTCCCGATCCAGCCTTCACGTTCGAGCCAGTGACCGATGTGCGCCAGAGTGCGCTCGCTGTTCACCGACTGGCGCTGGGCCCAGAAACCCCCGGTGATGCGGACCTCGTCCAAGCCGAGCGGACGCAGTCGCCCGGTCGTGGGGGCGGCGGGGACGAGCCTGGCCCGACGCTGGGTAGTCCTTGGGTCTGTGATCGTCATCGTGGGGTTCATCCTTTGAAGGCGCCGGACATGAAGCCGCGGACGTAGTGACGTTGCAGAAGCAGGAACAGGACGATGCAGGGCATGGCCAGCACCACGACTCCGGCTTCCGTGGCCCCATAGTCGATGACTCCCTGCACCTGGACGCGCAGGTTGGAGACGGCCAGCGGGAGGGTGAACCTGTTCGAGTCATTGATCAGGATCAGGGGTGCCATGAAATCGTTCCAGGCCGTCAGGAAGGCGAAGAGACCGACGGTGATCAGACCGGGCTTGACCGCCGGCAGTAGCACCCGCCACAGCGCCGTCCAGGAGGAGCAGCCGTCGACGAGGGCCGCCTCGTCCAGCTCGCGAGGGATGGCCTCGAAAGAGATCCGCATCATGAAGGTGGAGAACGGCAGCTGGAACATCGTCAGGACCAGGGCCACGCCGATGAGCGAATCCTGCAGACTCAGCTGGTTCAGAAGGACGTAGAGCGGGATCAGCATCGTCGCGTAGGGGACCATGAGGATCGCCAGAGTGGTCAGGAACAGGACGTTCTTGCCGGGGAAGTTGAACCGTGCGAACGCGTACCCGCCCAGCAGGGAGATCGCCAGCGTGAGGACGACCGTGGTCAGGGAGACGAACGCCGAGTTGGCGAGGTACTGCCAGATGCCGGCCTGATAGTCGGCCAGCGTGCGGTAGTTGCCGAAGCCCCACCCGTCGGTCTGGTTGGTGCCCGCGTGCGGCGAGACGGACGCGACCGCCGTCCAGGCCAGCGGAAACAGGAAGATGATGGCCAGACCCCCGGTGAAGATCCAGTACGGCGTACGTAGGACCAGGCCACCGATGGTTGTCGTGGGGGGACGGCGCACCGGACCAGGACGTGCCGGTGTCGCCTTCCCGATGGCGGCGCCGTCGCTCGCCGAGGAACGGTCGGACAAGCCGGTGCCCGGGTTCTTCGCGGCGTGAGCGCTGGCGGGCGTTGATGCGTGGGTGCTCATGTCGCTCTCACTTCTCGTCCGGGTTGTGGAAGGCCCGTAGCTGCACCGCATTGATGACGACCAGGGCGATGAGGGCGATGACCGACAGCGCGGCGGCCACTCCCAGGTCGTTCTGTCCCTGGAAGGCCATCGTGTAGATGAGCTGGACGACGGTGATGGTGCTGTTGTCCGGGCCGCCCTTGGTGAGGATGTAGAACTGCTCGAAGGCCAGCAGGGAGCCGGTGACGCACATGATGGTGGTCAGCGCCAGCGTCGGCCTCAGCAGCGGAAGGGTGATCCGACGAAAGATCTGCCACCGGGACGCGCCGTCGATCCGCGCCGCCTCGTAGAGCTCAGCGGGGATGCCTTGTAGGCCTACCAGCATCAGGAGCATGTAGAAGCCGGCGAAACGCCAGACGATGAGGAACACCGTGGAGAACAGGGCGGCGTTGGGGCTGCCGAGAAACGTCCAGCCGAGCTTCTCCATGAGGTCCGCGGCCGGCCCGGCGATCGGCGAGTAGAGCACGTAGAACAGCAGGGACGCGGAGGCGAGCCCAAGGGCGCTGGGGATGAGGAACGACGCCCGCAGCAGGCCCTTCCAACGGCTGGACTCCTGCACCAGCAGGGCCAGGCCCAGGCCGAGCGCGATGAGCAGGGCGGTGGCCAGGACAGTGTACTTGAGTGTGAAGACGACCGAGTCGGCAAAGAAGCGGTTGTCGAGAACCTTGGTGTAGTTGTCCGGGGCGTTGACGCCCTGGTCGCCGGTGAGCAGCGGCCAGCGCGAGAGCGACATCCGGACCACCAGCAGCAGCGGCAGGATGAACAAGACCGCTACGAACACCGCGGTCGGCGAGACGTAGAGCCATCCCTTGACGGCCTCACCGCGTCGTGCGGGTGATGCCGCGCTCGAGCGTCGGCGAAAGCGTCTGGCTCGGCCGGACATCAAGGACATACTCACGGCGCGGCCCTCCAAGAGACGTGCACGGCGCGGGGGAGTGGATCAGCCCGCTGCCGGACCCGGCCGCTCGACGACCGAGTCCGGCACCAGGGCGGGTGGACTACTGGGACAGCACCGACGTGACCTGCTCGTTGCTCGACTGCAGCTTGGTGCCCTCGCCGAGGACGGAGTCGCGGACCAGGCTGAGCCACGGGCTGTTCGTGGCGTTGTACGCCTGTTGGAAGTTCATCGCGACGGGCGTCTGACCCTTGCCGGCCACCTCGTTGATGGTCACCAGCCGTGGGTCCTTGACGGCGTACTTGTTGCTGGCCAGGTCCCCGCGGGAGACCACGTCGTTGTCCTTGGCCAAGACCTCGACCTGAGCCTCCTCCGACATCATCCAGTTGAGGAAGTTCCAGGCCTGTGCGGCCTTCTTGGAGTCCTTGGAGATGCCGAGGCCGTCGCCGCCGACGAAGGTGGACGCCCCGCCGCCGGGTCCCGGGATACCCGCCACGCCAACGTCGAACTTGGTCGACGACAGCAGCGTGGCCGGGTAGAACATCAGGCCCACCTTGCCCTCGGTGAACCCCGCGGTCCAGGTGGCGCCGGTTTCGTCCTTCGACGACGGCAGAACGGCCCCGGACTTCCAGAGGTCGCGCCAGGTGTCGAAGACCTTCTTGCTCTGGTCGCTGGTGAAGTTGGCCTGCGTACCGTCGCCGTTCATCACCTGGCCGCCCGCGGCCCAGACGGTGGGGAACCAGGTGAAGACGAGGCATCCCCCGCAGTTGAGCCCGGTCGCGGTGCCGTACACGTCCTTCTTGCCCAGGGCCTGGATCTTCTTGGCGTCGGCGGCGTACTCCTCGAGGGTGGCGGGCGCCTTGTCCGGGTCGAGCCCTGCTTCCTTGAACAGCGCCTTGTTCCAGAAGAGCATCGACAGGTCCAGCACGAACGGCAGGACGTGCTCCTTGCCGTCGACGGTGCCAGCGCCGAGGTGACCCTTGTTGATCGAGTCCTTGAAGCTCAGCCCGTCGACGTTGGCGCTGATGTCCCGGAACAGGCCCTGCTTCACCCAGTTCGGCACATAGACGATGTCGGCGGCGAACAGGTCCGGCAGGCCCTTCGACCCTGCTGCGGCCCCCACCTTGGCGACGTAGTCGTCGTTGGGGACGACGGTGAGGGTGACCTGGTTCTTGTGGCTCTTGTTGTAGGCCTCGACCAGAAGCTTGGCCTGCTTTTCCACGGGGGCTCGCGTCCACAGCGTCAGCTGGCTGCCGTCGTCGGTTCCGTCCGGGCCGACGCTGACCGCTGCTCCCGGCGCCGCGTCGCTCCCGCCGCCACACGCGGCCAGCGCGAGGACCGCCGCACTGAGGCCGACTGCCATGACGGTACGCAGACCGCCTCGCCGGTGGAATGTTTTCATCGCTACTCCTCTGCCCATCGTTGAGCGGGAGCCGCTGCACGGCCCCGGTGGTGGTGTGGTGAGAGCCTTGCCGTGGTGCTTTTTCGGTGATAGGTCGACGCCGGTACGGGTCGCGGCCCAGGAATGCGTCCGGGTCTCCGTCGTGGTCGGAGGATCGCGTGACAGGGGGTGACTGACGCTTGCTTTGTGAAAAGACCGAAACCCTTTTCTGTTTCGTGTAAAATAGTGGCCGACGTCACCCTCGTCAAGCACTTGGTGCGGCGTCTTGACGCAGGGATCGGCCCTACGGCGAACCATGGGGCCGGAACGATGGAGGAGAGCGCATGGCTGGCAAGGACCATGTCGGCGGCAGGAAGGCGGTGACCCTGACGGAGGTGGCACGGCTGGCCGGCGTCTCGGTGGCCACGGCGTCGAAGGCCCTCAACGGACGCAGTCAGGTTGCCGCGCGCACTCGGGCGCGCGTGCTCCAGGCGGCCGAGCAGCTGTCCTTCGTCCCCAACACGCTTGCGCAGGGCTTGCTGGTGGGGCGCACCGGAACCGTCGGTCTGCTCACCAGCGACCTCCAGGGCCGGTTCGTCATCCCCATCCTCATGGGCGCCGAGGACGCCTTCGGTGCGGGCCGCGTGAACGTCTTCCTGTGTGACGCGCGCGGAGACACGATCCGCGAGCAGCACCAGCTCAAGGCGCTGTTGAGTCGGCGGGTCGACGGTCTGATCGTGGTGGGGAGTCGGACCGACTCGCGTCCCTCCGTCGGCCACGACCTCCCGGTCCCGGTCGTGTACGTCTACGCTCCGTCCGACGACCCGGAGGACCTGTCGCTCGTCCCCGACAACGTGGCGGCGGGGAGACTCGCCGTCGAGCACCTGATCAGCTGCGGGCGGAGCCGCATCGCGCACGTGACCGGTGACCCCTCTTACGCGGCCGCGCAGGACCGGGTCACCGGCGCACTGGCGGCGCTCGACGCCGCCGGGCTGGAACTGGTCGGCGAGGTGATGTACTCGGAGTGGTCGGAGCGCTGGGGTCGTGACGCAACTGCGGTGCTGCTCGAGCGGTACCCGGACATCGACGCAGTCCTGTGCGGCTCGGACCAGATCGCCAGGGGAGCGTTGGACACTGCGCGTGACCAGGGGCGAAAGGTGCCGGGCGACATCGCCGTCATAGGGTTCGACAACTGGGACGAGATGGTTACCAACTCCCGGCCGGAGCTGACCAGCATCGACCCGAACCTGCAGCTGCTTGGCCGGTCCGCGGCCCAGCGGGTGTTCGCCGCCCTTGACGGTGAGGAGATGGGCAAGGGCGTGCACACCCAAGCGCCTCGTCTGGTCATCCGTGGCTCTACGGTGGCCCGCCGGTGAGCTGAGGCTTCCCCTCGTCGGCCGGTATCCCTCGACCGGCCCGGGTGCCCTTGCTGTCCCCACCGGCCCGTCCGAAACCCTTTCGGTGTCATTCGTCGGCCGTCCGGTCGTCGCGCTCGAATTGACCTCGGCTGACATCTTGCCGAAAAGGTTTTCGTAAGACAAGGTGGGCGCTAGTGACCGGGGTCACGCGAACCCAGCAGGAGGTGACGCATGTCAGCTTCCGACCCCACCGGCGACTGGCCGGCCACCTGTCCCGCGGCGCCCTGCGGCCGCTCGGCCTGGCCGAGGTGCGCGTCACCGGGCGGCTTCCGGGCCGACCGGCGGCGCGCACACGGCGAGGTCCACAGGCTGATCGAGTTGATGTCGTCGGAGACCGGTCGCCGCGGATCGCGGATCGCGTGCCGGTCGCCGTTGCTCGACATCCGGGCCAGACGGCTACCAGGACACCTGCCGGCCACCGTCCATCCGCACCGCCACCAAGGAGATAGAGCATGATCAGTAGATGCGTGAGGAGAGTGCCCGTCTGGTCGACCGTGGCCGCGCTGGTGGTGGGAGGAGTGGTCGGCCTGCCGTCCGCGGCGCACGCCGACACTCCGATCCTGCCGGGCAACGAAGGCGACGTCGGGCTCTACACCAACGGGCAGAGCCACGTCATGGAGATCGGGGACCCGGTCTACACCAACGTCGGCGAGGTTGCTGCGCAGCTCGCGCCCGGTGTGCCGTTCACCGCGACGAGCATGCACCAGTCGATCTTCGACAAGGATCTCGCGGCCGGCGGCACCGACTACTACCTCGACCGCGTGCTGGGTGTGCGGGGGACCCTCGGGTCGGCGGTGCTGATGACCAGGGGCCGCTCCCTGTACATGCGCGGCGCGAGCAACAACAACTTCACCACCATGGGCTTCGCCGGCAGCACCTACGTCGGCGGCCCCAACAACCTCGGCAACCTGTACACGGTCACCGTGCCCGGGCAGACGGTCACCGAGGTCAACGCGAACCGGTTCAACGCGCCGAGCCACGCCAAAGGCCGCTACACGATCGGCGCTACCGGAGTCACCGCCGATCTGACGAAGTTCATCACCTACGACAACGTCGCAGTCACCGCCATCGACTTCACCAACCCCGGCGGCTCGGCGGCGACGTTCACCGTCCGCGCCGACTCACCACTGGCGACCCAGGCCGGCGACGGCGGGGCCGAGCTCACCGGCACCCGCACCATCACCAGTGGCGCCAACAACGGCCTCGTCGACACCCCGTGGAACACCGTCACGATCGACCTCACCGGCGCCGGCTTCACCCGTAGCGGTGCCAACCTCGACCGCCAGATCACCGTGCCCGCCGGCGGCTCGGTGTCGCTGTCGGTCGTCGGCGCCGTCTCGTCGGCCACGCTGCGCAAGACGGTCGAGAGCTATCAGGAGTACGCCGCGATGCCGCCGGCCCAGGCCGTGCGCACCGGCATCACCGAGTTCAACCGCCAATGGGCCCAGGACATCCCCTACATCGACGTCCCCGATCCCGCCATCGAGAAGGCCATCGTCTACCGCTGGTGGGGCGAGCGCTACAACAGCCTCGACGCCAACGCACCCGGCTACGCCTACCAGTACCCCACGACCGTCGAGGGGGCGAACCTCTACCAGAACGCTATCGCGCTGACCCAGCCGATGCACCTGCAGGACACCAAGTGGCTGCGTACGCCCTACCTGCCGTACGGCCAGGTCCTCAACATCGGCGAGCTGTCCGGTTCTTCGGCGTTCCTCGACAGCCCCGGTCACACCAGCTGGAACAACCACTACTCGCAGTACATCGGCACCGCCGGGCTCGAGGCCTACAACGTGCATGGCGGGGGCAAGGAGATCGCCGGCAGGTTCGCGCACTACTTCGAGGGCGACGGCGTCGGTCAGCTCGAGCACTACGACGGCAACAAGAACAAGCTCATCGCCTACGACACCAACTACATGCCGGGCAACGACGCCGATGCCATCTCGTTCGGCTTCCCGAAGGCCAATGCCGGCGCCCCCGGCGCGCGCACGATCGAACGCCCCGAGTCGGCGTACGTGTGGGGCGCCCTCGACGCCGCCCGGCAGCTTTACCAGATCTCGGGCGCTGACCAGGCCAAGGTCGACGAGATGGCCACCGCCGCCAACGGCACCCGCGACGCGATCCTCAGCCAGCTGTGGAGCTCCGACATGCGGATGTTCCTGGCTCGCACATCCTACGGAGCCACCAGTGCGGCCAGCTCCAACGGCAAGGCCAACCCGTTGCCCGCGTCGGCCCGTGCCCTGATCCCGGCCAAGGAGTCGAACCTCTACGACGTCTACGCCGAGGATCTCATCCCGTTCGACCAGTGGCAGAACTACGTCGACGGGTTCCGCTTCCTCACCTACGGCGACAACTTCCCGATCTTCCCGTTCTACACCGCCAACCAGTACGACCGCGCGGCCTATGGGATCGGCGGCTCCAACAACTTCTCCAACATCAACTTCGCCGTGCAGTACCGCGGCGTTCGTTCCGCCCTGCGCCACTACGACCCGCAGCAGAAGTACATCACTCCGGCGTACGCCAAGCGGCTGCTGGACTGGATGGCCTGGAGCGTCTACCCGGGCGCGGACCTTCGCGTGCCGAACCAGGCGGAGTACTACTCCAACTGGAACCCGACCACGAAGACCTACAACCGCAACAACCCGAACCACGTGATGCTCGGGAACATGAACTACATCTTCGTCGAGGACATGGCGGGCCTCCAGCCGCGCTCCGACGACAAGATCGAGCTGTGGCCGATCAAGTTCGGCTACGACCACTTCATGGCCAACAACCTGCGCTACCACGGGCACGACGTCACGATCGTCTGGGACCCGGACGGCAGCAAGTACGGGCTCGGCGCCGGGTACAGCCTGTTCCTGGACGGCGAGAAGAAGGTCAGCACCAACGCGCTCGGCAAGCTCACCTACGACCCGAACACCAACGAGGTCCAGGCTGAGGACGGCGTGGCCGTCACCTTCACCGCGACGAGCAAGACCACGTTCCCGAGCGCGGTGGACACCCCGATCAAGGACGCCCGGGTCGTCTCCTACCTCAAGACGGCCGGCATCGACCTCACCGAGGACGCGCCCAACCTGGCGACCGGCGCCAAGCTCAGCTCCTCGTACACCCAGCAGGGCGCGCGGCCCACGCCGTGGCGGCAGTTCCACACGCCCGGCTGGAGCACCACCTCGATGAACTACACGCCGGGCGCGATCGCCGAGACCGAGCGGCCGGTGTCACTGTCCGCGGTGACCGACGGCGTGACCGCCAACGAGCCGTACTGGGGCAACTACGGCACCACCGACAAGAACGGCTACATCGAACTCGACCTGCAGTCGGCCAAGTCCTTCGACAACGTGAAGGCGACCTTCGTCAGCGACCGTCAGGCCGGCGGCTACCACGAGCCGGCGCGCTGGTGGGTCCAGGTGCCCGACGGCCACGGCGGCTGGAAGGCGTTGCCGGACCAGTTCAAGAACCCGGCCGCCTCGGCGCCGAAGTTCAACGAGGCGTTGTTCAAGACCGTGACGTCGGACAAGCTGCGGATCGCGTTCACGAACAGCCCGTCCTACTACACCGCGATCTCCGAGATCCAGGTGTTCAACTCCGGCCGCGAGGTGCCGCCCGTGGCCAACCAGGCGCCCGTGGTCACCGCCAGCCGCGACACCTCCGCGGACGGCAACGTGTCCACCCGTCTGGTCGGTACGGCCACCGACGACGGTGTCCCGTACGACAGCGAGCTCACCGTCGGCTGGGAGACCGTCTCCGCGCCGTCGGGCGCCAGCGTCATCTACTCCGACCAGCACGCCCAGGCCACCAAGGTGACCGGCACCGTACCCGGTGACTACGTGTTCCGGTTCTTCGCCAACGACGGCGACAAGCGCTCCGAGGTCACGGTGCCCGTGACCCTCACCAAGCGCGAGGTCACGGCGGAGTTCGGCGCGTCGGCGACGGTCACCACGAGCGGCACCGCGTCGTGGGAGAACCACAACCGGGTCAACGACCCCGGCACACCGAGCAGCTCGAACCCGGGGACCGGCAACGGTTGGGGCAACTGGGGCCAGCAGCAGAACGGCACCAGCCTCGCCCGGGCGGCGTGGATCCAGTACACCTGGAACTCGCCGGTGCGGCTGTCGTCGACCGACATCTACTGGTACGACGACAACGGCGGCACCCGCCGGCCGACGGCCACGACGTACGCCATCGAGACCTCCGAGGACGGCACCACCTGGACGCCGGTCACCCTCACCAACGGGTCGACGTACGCCGACGGGTTGGCCGTCAACGCCTACAACCACTTCAACTTCCAACCCATCAAGACCAGCCAACTGCGCATCCGCATCTGGGGTGTCCAGGGCAGCGGCGCGGGCACGGGCGTGCTGCGCTGGCGCGCCAACGGCGAGACCGTCGACTCGGTGCGCTCGCCGGTGCTCATGCGGACCACCGTGGGCCAGGTGCCGACCCTGCCCAGCAAGCTCGACGCGACCTTTGCGAGCGGTGCCCGCGACAAGGTCGAGTTCAGGTGGCAGGAGATCACGCCCGACATGGTGGCGGAGCCCAACGTCGACCCGTTCGTGGTCTACGGGACGAACGACGTCTACGGCCTGGTCGCCGAGGCCCGGATCTACGTCCGTCCGGAGACCGCCGAGCACGGCATCTCGATCCAGGGCGCCGAGACGTTCGCGCAGAAGGTGAAGGTGGGCGAGCTGCCCTACCTGCCCGACAAGGTGGAGGTCTCCTACAACGACGGCTCCCGTGACAACCAGGCCATCGGCGTCGACTGGCACTTCGACCGCAGCGTGGTCGACACGGCCGGCCGCTACACCATCGTTGGCGACCTGGACCTGCCCGACTACGTCAGCGAGGCCGGCACGACGAAGACGACGCTGACCCTCACCGTCGGCGACGACAAGGAGGCTCCGGCGACGACCCTGGCCTGGTCGCCGGCAGCGCCGAACGGCACCAACGGCTGGTACACGACGCTCCCGTCCTTCACGCTGTCCGCGAAGGATGCGTTCGCCGTGGCCAGGACGGAGTACCGGCTGGACGGCGGTGAGTGGACGGCCTACCCGGGCACTCCGGTCACGGTCGACCAGCAGGGCAGCCACCGGGTGGAGTTCCGCTCGACCGACGACAGCGGCAATGTCGAGGAGACGAAGGCCGCCACGGTCAAGGTCGACACGGTGGCACCGACGGCGAAGATCGACGCCACAATCGGCATCGTCTACTTCGGCTCGGTCCCGCCCGCCCCCACGTGCACCGCGAGCGATGCGGTCTCCGGGCGCGCGGGCTGCGTGGTCAGCGGCTACCGCACCGACGTCGGCACGCACACCCTCACCGCCACGGCGACCGACGCCGCCGGCAACGTGGGCACGGCCACGCAGACGTACACGGTGCTGCCGTGGACGCTGAAGGGCTTCGACGACCCGGTCCACATGGACGGCGTGGTCAACACGGTCAAGGGTGGCAGCACCGTGCCCTTGAAGTTCGAGATCTTCTCGAACACCACCGAGCTGACCGACCCCTCGCTCGTGACGATCAGCACCAAGCAGGTCACCTGCAGCAGCGGTGCCGCGACGAACGACATCGAGGCGGTCACCAGCGGTGCTACGTCACTGAGGTACGACTCGACCGCGGGCCAGTTCGTCTACAACTGGAAGACGCCGGCCACACCCGGCGCCTGCTACACGGTCACCGCCACGGCACGTGACGGGTCCAGCCTCACCGCCCTGTTCAACCTAAAGTAACGGTCGACAACTGCACGCGGAGGGGCTGCACGCGCAGTCCCTCCGCTGCCGTCCCCGCAGCTACCCCAGCTGCCGCACAGAGAACTGCCAGCTCGGGGTGTTCCTGGCCTACGCCGGCCGACAGGGGCGCACCTTGGTCGACCGGGAGTTGTATCTGCCGCAAGGCTGGTGCGCCGATGATGCCCGGTGGACCGAAGCCGCTGTACCGGCGGAGGTGCAGTTAGCGACCCAGCGCCCGCGCTGGCGAACTGGCCGCGGCGGCCCCCGCCCCGGCCTGGGAGGGGTGCAGCTGGGGCGCCGGTGGCAAGGGGCCCCGCCTGGCGTGGTGGCGGATCGACGAGCTCGAGCATGATTAAGGCTTGGCGCAGCACGCGGGAACGCTGGCCAAGCAGCTCAGGCTGCGCGCGGACATGATCGACGGGGAACTCGCCGACATCGCCAAGGACCAGGCGATCGTGGCCGACTCCCTCGCCCGCCTCGTCTCGAACACCCTCCACACCTTGCGCAAGGCCGAACGGTACTCGCGAGTGGCGACGAAGACCGGAGGCTGGGCCGGGAAGCAGATGCTCCGAGTTTCCTTCGAGCCACCTGCCAGCGACGCGGACCTCCGCACCTACGTCAACCGCATTGGAGCGGCGCATCGCCGATGGCGTCAAACCGGAAGGACTGCCGCTGCTCAAGGACGCCGTCCACGAGGCAGCCGGAACCCCGGTTTCACCGTCAAGGTCCTTAAACCCGCCCTGGACCTCGTGCCCACCACCGAGGACATCACCCCGGTCGGCAAGTGGTCCGGCGGAGAGAAGCTGACCGTCTGCGTCGCGCTCTACTGCACGATCGCGGCACTGCGCGCCGTCAACGCCGGACGCCGGGATCGCTCGGGGAGGGTGCTGCTGCTCGACAACCCGATCGGCCGTGCCTCACACGGCAGCCTCGTCGGCCTCCAACGAGCGGTCGCCACCGCACACAAGGTCCAGCTCGTGTACACCACCGAGGTGAAGACCCCGGTGCCGTGTCCCGGTTCCCCGACGTCATCCGGGTGGACAACCGCCCGGGCCGCACCCGGAACCGCTACATCCTCCCTGGACGACACGCTCGCCGACACCGACCAGCGACTCATCACCGGCGACCGCGTCGCACATGACGAATCGTCCAGCGGTGAGGGGAACCGTCCCCAGACGGAGGCGTCGACATGACAACGGCGCTCAATGACGTTATTGCCGCCTACCTCGCAGACCACTGACCTAAACTCAAGGCCGTTTGGTGATCAATAGTCCCGTTTTCGGTTGGGGTGTGGGTCGGGCGCGGGATGCAAAGAAGCTCCTGATAGGACATGGATTGACTAGATCAACATGTTCAATCAGGAGCTTCGGTGGCGGATTCTGCCATGGTGTCTGCTGGCCTGGTGCATCAGCCCGCTGACCAGCGGGAGGCGTTGCGGGCGGCGGTGCTCGCCGGCCCGGCCGGGTTCGGCGTGCTGGATGAGCGGGTGGCCGGCTGGTTGTGGCCGGTGCTGGCCGGTCCGGAGCTGATCGGGCGGGCGCAGGCCGAGGTGGGGCATGTCGATGGTCGGCGGCGGGTGCTGACCGGCGCGGTCACCGCGATGATCGTGCTCGGGTTGTGCCTGTTCCGGCGGGAGAGCGTCGGTGTGGTGACCGCTCGGGTGACCGAGCGGATCCCGCGGGTCCGGGTGGAGGGCGTGCCGAGCGGGTCGGCGGTGTCCAAGGCCCGGGCTCGGGTGCCGGCCGCGGTGTGGGAACAGCTGTTCCTGGCCGCCGCAGCCGACGCGCCGCCGGTGGGGGCCGAGTCGTACGCGTTCGGCCTGCTGGTGACCGCGATCGACGGCACGGTGTTCGACCTGGCCGACACGGCCGAGATGCGGGCCGGGTTCACCACCCCGACCAAGGGCCGGTTCCCGCAGGCGCGGATGGTCGCGTTGGTGGCCTGTGGCAACCGGTGGCTACTCGCGGCCCGGATCGCCTCGTCCGGTGTCAGCGAACAGGCCCTGGCCGACTCTCTGATCAGCAAGCTGCGGCCGGACACGATCAACCTCGCCGATCGCGGGTTCTTCTCGATGGACCGCTGGATCCGGGCCACCGCGACCGGGGCGCACCTGGTGTGGCGGGTCAAGAACGGCGCCCGGAGAGCCTGCCCGCCCGTCTGGACCGGACGCTGCCCGACGCCTCCGCGTGGGTCATGCTGCACGAGTCCGACCAGATGCTCGCTCGGTGCCGTAAAGCCGGTGGCGACAAGAGCCTGACCCGGCTGCAACCGGTGCTCGCCCGGCTGGTCGAGTTCACCGTGACCAGCCGAGACCGCAGCGGCCGACCGATCAAGACCAGCCGGTACCGGGTGTTGACCACCCTGCTCGACCACCGCCGCTACCCCGCCGACCAGATCGCCGCGCTCTACGCCGAACGCTGGCAGATCGAACTGACCTACGCGCGGTTGAAGGTCACGCTCCGTGAGCCCGGCACCCGCCTGCGCGGGCAGACCCCGGAACTGGCCTACCAGGAACTTTGGGCCCTGCTCACGGTCTACAACGCCCTCGTACGCCTCACCGTGACCACCGCGATCGACCTGAACGTCGACCCCGACCAGGTCAGCTTCACCACCGTGCTCGCCCTGACCCGCAACCTCCTCACCGCCGACCGCGGCCCCTGCGTCAACTGTGGACACCTCGACCCCGACCCCACCACCGCACTGATCACCGCCATCGCCGGCCAACCCCTCAACCGCCACGACCGGCAACGCAACGGACCCCCGCACACCCGCCCAACGCGAAACAGAACGTACCCGCGACGTCACGTACGGGATAACTATCACTCCGCCAGAATTACCCAAAACTACTAAAACGGCCAAAGTTTAGGTCAGTGCCTCGCAGACCATCAGGCAATCCGCGTACCGGTGGACGGCCTGCTACGGCATGCCACCGCCGCCGACCCGACGCTCGTCGTGTAAACGCCGCCTGAATCCTGATCATCGTGTTCCCTGCGTTCCGCAGCTTCGCTTCGATATAGTCCGCGAATATGGGGCTTGAGCTGGGCAAACGTCGGCAGGCCCGGTGGCATGGCGTGTCACTAGGCTGTGGTGTTCGTGCTGGTCAGGCGGTTGCGGGTGTCGCGTTGATGACGCGGGGCGGCTCGGTGATCTTCAGCTTGGCGAACAGGGCCTTCTGCGGTTGGGACAGCTCGGTGCGCTGGCAGAAGGTGCCGGCGGGGCCGGTGAACACGCCGACGTGCAGCCGCTCGACGTCTGCGCGGATCTTGGTCCAGGTGTGGCCGGTGCCGGTTTCGGCGACGCGGATGAGCAGCAGCGCCAGCCAGCAGAGCAGGATGTGGGCGCGGATGCGGTCTTCGCGGCGGTGGAACACCGGCCGCAGGTCGAGGGTGGTCTTCATGTCGCGCCAGCCGCGTTCGACCTCGAGGAGCTGCTTGTAGCCCAGGGCGATGTCCTCGGCGGAGAGCTTGGGGTCGGAGCAGCGCAGCAGGTACTTGCCGTCCAGGCGCTGCTCGGCCTTGACTGCGGCGGCGTCGATGCGCAGCAGCCCACCGGGGGTGACACGGAGGTAGCGGTTCAGGCCAGGCTTGGTGGAGATCACCCCGCGCAGCTCGGCGCGTTTCGTGGCGCTCAGCGTGTCCGAACCGTCGATCTTGTCGGTGAGCTGGGCGATCAGCCGTTCACGCACGGCGGCGTCACGCTGCGCGGCGTCGGGGTTGAAGCAGATCACGAACCGGTCGTCGGCGCCGATGTTGACTTCCTTGACCTGCAGGTTGTCGGCGACGGTGGCGTAGCGGCCCTGCCGGGCCAGGGCGGCGTCGGCCTCGGCGGTGCCGGCGCGCAGCTTCTCACCAAGGATGTAGCCGCCCGCGCCCTGCTGCAGGAACCTTCGGTTCTCGGCGGAGGCGAAGCCGCGGTCGGCGACCCAGACGACGCGGGCGAGGCTCCACTCGCGCATGTCGGTCTTGACCTGGCGGATCAGCGCCGAGTCGCTGGTGTTGCCCGGCCAGCACCACACCCGCACCGGGATGCCGGTGCGGGTGACGGCCATGCCGACCACGACTTGGGGCAGGTCGTCGCGGGAGTCCTTGCTCTTGCCGTGAGTGCGGAACCCGGCCTGCTTGACCGCCACCGGGTCGCCTTCGGCCACGACCGTGCCCTTGTCGTCGCGCCACAGCGGCTCGTCGGCCTCGTCGAGTTCGAAGTAGGTGCTGGTCGTGTCGAAGAACAGCAGGTCGACTTCCAGGTTGAGCAGGTCGGCGATCTGGTCGTAGACGGCCCGGGTCAGCGCGGGCTCCACCTCGATGAGCTGGTCCATCGCCCGGTAGCAGGCATCGTCGGTGACGTGCGGCAGGCCGGGCAGGTGCACGTCCCGGCAGACCCACTCGGACGCGGCCAGCTTCGACGACGGCGCCAGGGCCCGGTTCGCGACCAGCGCGAACAGCACCCGTTCCACGTCGACCTCGCGGCGGGCGGAACCCACCAGCGGCTGCAGGATCTTGTCGATGCGCAGCCACCGCCACAGGCCGTCGAGCAGCCACGCCCCGCCCAGCGGCCGTGACTCGACGAACGACAACCCCGCCGGCGCCGCCGCGGCCAGGGCGTCGGCCGGGTCCAGCAGCCGTGACAGCGCATCGACCAGGCGGCGGACCCCGGCGACGTCGAGCTGGTCCTCGCGGCCGAACGAGTACAGCACCCGCGTCTTGGACGCCTTCGCCACCGGATCCCACTCATTGTGGGCCAGCTGCAGGTAGCGGATCGTCTGCCCATCACGGGTCTTACGGGTCGACGCCTTCACGTACACGCGCCACACCGTACGCCGACTATGACGCCCAGATAAATCCCCAGCTAGACAAAGGCCAACCTCGGCCAGGCGTGTCACTAGGGGTTTTCGCCGTTCCCACCAGTCCGCAGCGCCCTGACCTGCACCTTCAGGCCCGAGAGCCGACTATATCGACGCGAACCTGCGGAACGCAGGCGAGCGGATCGGCCCAGGACCAGCCGAACAGGCTGTTCACCCCGAGACCGACGAGCAGGACCCCGGACAGGTACGTACACAGCAGGGTCTGCTTGGAGTCGGCGACGGCCGAGCGGGAGCCGAGTTCCCGGCCGGTGCGGCGCTGGGCGTACGACAGCACTGGCGTGATCGCCAGCGACAGCGCGGCGAGCACCAGGCCGACGCGGGAGTGTTCGGCCTCGGCGCCGCCGACCAGCGCGCGTACCGACTCTACGGTGACGTAGGCGGCGAGGGCGAAGAACGAGACCGCGATGATGCGCAGGGCGATCTTTTCCCGGGCCTCGGGATCCCGGGAGGCGAACTGCCACGCCAGCGCCGCCGCCGACGACACCTCGATGATCGAGTCGAGGCCGAAGCCGATCAGCGCGGTCGACGAGGCGATGGTGCCGGCCGTGATCGCCACCACGGCCTCGATGACGTTGTAGGTGATGGTGGCGGCGACCAGCAGCCGTACCCGGCGGGCGAGCACCTGGCGGCGCGCCGGCGACGGCCCCGCGGGAGCCAGGTCGATCAGGGGGCGATTCATCGGCAGCAGCCCTTCTCGGCGGAGTCCGGGCACGCGGCCGGGTCGACCGCCAGGACGAGGCCGAGCAGGTCGGTCAGGGCGTGCGCCAGCCGGGCGTCGGCCAACTCGTAGCGGGTGCGGCGGCCCTGCGGCACCGCGACCACCAGGCCACAGCCGCGCAGGCAGGACAGGTGGTTCGACAGGTTCTGCCGGGTCGTGCCCAGCAGCTCGGCCAGCTCCGCCGGATAGCCCGGCCCGTTCCGGAGCGCCAGCAGCAGCCGGGTTCGCGTCGGGTCGGACAGAGCGTGGCCGAAGCGGGCCAGCACCTGTCCGTGCAGCGATGTCTCCACGCCACGGACAGTACATCGTCCACTGTACGGAGAGAGGCGTCGGGATGTGCCGGTGACCTGAGAGCGGGCTACGGGGATGTTCGTCCAGTGACAGCGCTTTGACCCGGGATGTTGGGAATGGCCCGCGTAGACCTGGATTGGTCGAGCCGTGCGGGAGCGGTGATGGGCACACGTCGGTCACACGGATCGCGCCAAACGACCATCACCTCCAGCCCGGTTGGCGCTTGGTGGCACCGCATCGTCTCGTTGACCCTGTAGCGCCGCCATTGTTAGCGTTAACAAACCTCTTCCCCCCAGCGGGCTGGCACCCCTGCAAGGAGTATCAATTGAGATTGCGACAGCAAAGGTCGGGTCACAGGCTGAGTCGGAAGGGTAGAGGTGTCGCGGGCCTGGCCCTGGGCGCGCTTCTCTCGGTCTCGTTCGCACCGACGCCCTCGCACGCGGCCGGGGACACGCTCAACGATGGTCTGGTGCACCACTTCGCCCTCGACGAGACCAGCGGGACGACGCTGGTCAACTCGGGCAGCGCGGGCTCGGCGGCGAACGCCACGCTGGTGAATCCGGGGAAGGCGACCTTGACCGGGAAGGGAGTCAGGTTCAACCCCGACTCCTACGAGACCGCCCTCAACGGTGCGTACGTGGCGCTGCCGAAGGACATCACCGCCGGCATGTCGAACCTCACCGTCGACTACGACGTGTGGATCGACCCGGCGAACGTCGGCGAGCACCAGATGTGGAGCTTCGGCGCGAAGTCCGGCTCGTGCGACGCCGACACCGGCGCCCAGGGCTCCATCTTCGCGTCGAACACCCAGCGGTTCCGCGTCGCGGTGGGTTCGGCGAACCTCCAGCAGAACCGCGTCCGCATGCCCGAGGGGGCGTGGACGCACGTCACCTACACCCAGTCGCTGAACGCGAACGGCACGAGCTGGACCGGCAGGCTCTACGTCGACGGCGTGCTGCACGCGACGTCGACGAACCTGACCACGCCGCCGTCGGTGAACGCCGCGGGGACCAACTGCAACTTCCTGGCTCGCTCGCAGACGTCGGGCCACTACTCGTTCCGCGGGACGCTGCGGGACTTCCGGGTCTACGACCGGGCGGTGAGCGTCGACGAGACCCTCGCCCTGGCGGAGAAGACCGTCTCCACGGGCGTCCGCGCCGACGCCGAGGCCATCGACCTCGGCCTGACCAGTGCGATCGTACGCGACATCACCCTGCCCAAGGTGGGCTCCGTGGCGGGCTCGACCATCACGTGGACGAGTTCGGACCCGTCGGTCGTCGCGGTCTACACCCCGCCGGCCGTCGCCAGCGCCCGCAAGGTCGCGGTGACCGGCCGGATCACCCGCCCGGCGCAGGGGCAGCCGGACGCGAGGGCCACGCTCACGGCGACCGTCCGAAAGGGCGCCAACGAGGTCATCACCCGGGAGATCCCCGTCGTGGTGAAGGCCGAGTTCGACGACGCGCAGGCGGTCGACCGGGACAAGCTCGACCTCACCCTGTACGGCACCAACGACGTACGCGGAAACATCAACCTCCCGGCCAAGGGCGAGTTCGGCTCCACGATCACCTGGAAGTCGACCAGCGACCTCGTCACCCCGACCGGTAAGGTGACCCGCCCGGCCTTCGGCCGTCCGGATGTCGCCGCGACCCTGACGGCGACCATCACCAAGGGGTCAACCTCGCAGACGAAGTCGTTTCCGGTGACCATCACCGCCATGCCCCGCACCGAGGGATACGAGCGGTACTTCATGGGCTACTTCAAGGGTGAGGGAATCGCCGACGGCGAGCAGATCATGTTCGCCACGTCCAACGGGAACACCGCTCTGGACTGGACCGGTCTGACCGGAGGCCAGCCGTCGCTCATCTCTCAGCTGGGCGACCAGGGCCTCCGCGACCCGCACATCGTCCGCTCGCCCGACGGCGACACGTACTACATGATCGCCACCGACCTGAACTGGTACGACCAGGGCGGATACGCCATCAACGACACCCAGTACATCGAGGTGTTCGAGTCGCACGACCTCGTGCACTGGACTCCTCAGCGGCACGTGAAGGTCGCGCCCGACAACGCGGGCAACGCCTTCGCACCCGAGTCGCTGTGGGTCGACGAGATCGGCGCCTACGTCGTCTTCTGGGCGCAGTCGCTGTGGAACGACCCGGTGAACCGCACCGGTCAGGGGAACGCGCAGATGTGGTACGCCACGACGCGCGACTTCAAGACGTTCTCCGCTCCCAAGGTCTGGCAGAACCCGGCTCCCAAGTCGCGGATCGACACCACCGCGATCAAGGTCGGTGACTACTACTACCGGGTGACCAAGAACGAGGCCGGCAACCAGGGCTCGGACATCTTCTCGGAGAAGAACACCGACTTCGTGGACAGCAACATCGACAACTGGCAGCTGGTCGCTCCGGCTCTGGGCCGCACGACCTGGGTTGCCAACCAGGGCTATGAGGGGCCTGTCATCTTCAAGGCCAACCCCGGTGACACCTCCTGCCCCAACCAGTTCTACCTCTGGGGTGACCGCTACACGAACGGCGGTGGATACCAGGCCGCGTGCCACGAGAACATCGAGGCCCCGACCTGGAACGCCAAGTCGATCACGATGATCAACGCGGGTGTCGTCCGTCCGCGCCACGGCACCGTCATCCCGCTCACCCTCCGCGAGTGGAACGACATCCGCAAGATCCCGAACAGCGACGTCGCGACCACCACCGAGGTGGCTGTCCAGCCGTACGCGAGCGGGGCCCAGACGGCCACGGCCACCGCCACGGTCAAGGCCGCCGACGGGTTCGAGATCGGCGGTCAGGTGCGGTTCAGCGTCGGCTCGTGGTCGCAGCTCGCCTACCTGGACGACGGCGCGGCCACGGTCACGCTGCCGGCGGGTCTGCCCGCGGGCGCCCGGACGGTCAAGGCCGAGTACCTCGGCTTCGACTACCTGAAGGCGTCGGAAGGCGCGGCGTCGGTCAATGTGCCCGCCGGGCCGGCCGCCGTCACGGTCCACGCGAATGCCGCGCCGGCGTCGGTCGTCCGCGGGGACACGTTCAGCCTGAACGTGACCGTCGGGCCGGCGGGCGCGCAGAACCAGGAGGCTCCCGTCCCGACCGGCGAGGTCACCGTCACCTTCGGCGGTGCTGAGAAGGTCGTGCCGCTGGCGGACGGCGAGGCGATCGTCACCCTGCCGACCGCCGATCTGGCGCCCGGGAACTACAAGGTCCACGTCGCCTACTCCGGCAACCCGACCTACCAGCCCCACGCCGCCAACTACCAGAACCTGACGGTGCGGTAACGCGAGCACAGACAAGGAGCGGGCGAGATCGGTTGATCTCGCCCGCTCCCTGCGTACTGCTTCTGGCTAAGGGGTGATCATGCCCTTCGAGGCAGCCAGGTTGTAGTTCTCGCCGAACACGTTGAGCTCGTGGACGCCGACCTTGACGTTCTCGGTCGTACCCAGGATCTTCAGCCGGACCGCGTTCGTCAGCACCCGGTCGAAGGTGACGTAGTCGGCCGTGTAGGCGGTGGTGTTCGTGCTCCTGTCGACCAGCGGCCGCCACGTGTTCGTGGCGATGTCCTTGTATTCCAGCGTGTACTGCACCGCGTTGTCCTTGGTGAAGGTGCGGCCGAGTTCCTTCCACTCGGTCTGCGCGGCAGAGATGTGGAAGACGGTCCCGAAGCCCCTGATGTACGTGGGCGCGGTGTCGCCGTCAGCCGACGTCATCGGCATCGCCACCGACTTCACCGCCTGCACCGTGCTGCCGACCACCGCCGACGGCACCCCGCTGTGCGAGCTGCCGCAGTACGCCCGCCGGCCGCACGCGTACGTCAAGCTGTGGCGGCACCACGCCGCCCAGGGGCAGGCCGACCGGATCAACGAGCTGGCCCGCCGGCGCGGGGAGGCGTGGCTGCCGCGCTACGGCGGCCTGATCTCCTCCGAGTGGGAGTTCGCCAAGGCGTTGCAGGTCCTCGAGGAGGACCCGGAGGTGTACGCCGCCACCGAGCGCTGGGTGGAGGCCGCGGACTGGATCGTCTGGCAGCTCTGCGGCGGCTACGTCCGCAACGCCTGCACCGCCGGCTACAAGGGCATCCTGCAGGACGGGGCGTACCCGCCGCCGGACTTCCTCGCCGCGCTCAACCCCGGCTTCGAGCGGTTCGTGGTCGACAAGCTCGAGCACCCCGTCGGCCAGCTCGGCGAGGCGGCCGGCCGGCTCACCGCCGAGGCGGCCGCCTGGACCGGCCTGCCGGAGGGGATCGCGGTGGCCGTCGGCAACGTCGACGCCCACGTCACGGCGCCCGCCGCCCAGGCCACCGAGGCCGGTCGGATGGTGGCGATCATGGGCACCTCCACCTGCCACGTCATGTCGGCACCGTGCTGCGCGAGGTGCCCGGCATGTGCGGCGTCGTGGACGGCGGGATCATCCCCGGCCTGTGGGGCTACGAGGCCGGGCAGTCCGGCGTCGGTGACATCTTCGGCTGGTTCACTCGCACCGGCGTGCCGGCGGTGTACGCCGCCGAGGCGCAGGAGCGGGGCATCTCCGTGCACGAGCTGCTCACCGAGAAGGCGGCCCGCCAGGCGGTCGGTGAGCACGGGCTGCTCGCGCTCGACTGGCACAGCGGCAACCGCTCTGTCCTCGTCGACCACGAGCTGTCCGGGGTCGTCGTCGGGCAGACCCTGGCCACCCGCCCGGAGGACGTCTACCGGGCGCTGCTCGAGGCGACCGCCTTCGGCACCCGGGTCATCCTGGAGACGTTCCGGGCCAGCGGCGTGCCTGTCGAGGAGCTGGTCATCGCCGGTGGCCTGACGAAGAACCGGCTGCTCATGCAGATCTACGCCGACGTGACCCGGATGCCGCTGTCGGTCCTCGGCTCCGAGCAGGGGCCCGCACTCGGCTCGGCGATCCACGCCGCGGTGGCCGCCGGCGCGTACTCCGGCATCACCAGCGCGGCCAAGGCCATGGGGCGCGTCACCCGGGGCGCGTTCGTGCCCGACGAGGAGCGGGCTGCGGCCTACGACGCGCTGTTCGCCGAGTACCTGGTGCTGCACGACTGCTTCGGCCGGGGCGCGAACCCGGTCATGAAGCGGCTCAAGGAGATGCGGCGCTCCGCCCTGACCGCCGCCGGTCGAGAGGAGGCCTGAGACGTGACCGTCCTGACCGACGTCGACGTGACCATCCGGAACCTGCGCGAGGAGGTCTGCCGGCTGCACGCCCAGCTGACCCGCTACGAGCTGGTGGTGTGGACCGCGGGCAACGTGTCGGCCCGGGTACCTGGCCGGGACCTGCTGGTCATCAAGCCCAGCGGGGTGGCCTACGACGAGCTGACCCCGGAGAACATGGTGGTCTGCGACCTGCACGGCCGGGTCGTCGAGGGCGACCACGCGCCGTCGTCCGACACCGACGCCCAGGCATACGTCTACCGGCACATGCCACACGTCGGCGGGGTGGTGCACACCCACTCCACCTACGCCACCGCGTGGGCGGCCCGCGGCGAGCCGATCCCGTGCGTGCTCACCATGATGGCCGACGAGTTCGGCGGCGACATCCCGGTCGGCCCGTTCGCGCTCATCGGCGACGACTCCATCGGGCACGGGATCGTCGAGACCCTCGCCGGGAGCCGGTCCCCGGCGGTGCTCATGCGCAACCACGGCGTGTTCACGATCGGCAAGTCGGCCAAGGCCGCCGTCAAGGCCGCCGTGATGTGCGAGGACGTCGCTCGTACCGTCCACATCGCGCGTCAGCTCGGCCGGCCGCCGCCGATCGCCGAGCGGGACGTCGACTCCCTGTTCGACCGCTACCAGAACGTCTACGGCCAGCGCTGACCGGCGCCGGCCACCCCGAGGAGACCTCCCATGTCCGCTGATCCCCACCACGCCCCCGAGCTGTGGTTCCTGACCGGCAGCCAGCACCTCTACGGCGAGGAGACGCTGCGCCAGGTGGCCGAGCAGTCGCAGGCCATCGCCAAGCAGCTCGACGGCAGCGGCGCCCTGCCCGCCAGGGTGGTCTGGCAGCCGGTCCTCACCGACGCGGCCGCCATCCACGCCCGGGTGCTGGAGGCCAACGCCGCGGCCCGCTGCGTCGGCGTGATCACCTGGATGCACACCTTCTCGCCGGCGAAGATGTGGATCGCGGGCATGGACGCGCTGCGCAAGCCGATGCTGCACCTGCACACCCAGGCGGGCGCCGAACTGCCGTGGTCCACCATCGACATGGACTTCATGAACCTGAACCAGGCCGCCCACGGCGACCGGGAGTTCGGCTTCATCACCGCCCGGCTCGGCGTCGCCCGCAAGATCGTCGCGGGGCACGTCAGCAACCCGGCCATCGTCGAGCGGGTCGCCGCCTGGGCCCGCGCCGCCCTGGGCGCGCACGAGCTGCGGACGCTGCGCCTGGCCCGGTTCGGCGACAACATGCGCGACGTCGCCGTCACCGAGGGCGACAAGGTCGAGGCGCAGCTGCGCTTCGGGGTCTCGGTCAACACGTACGGGGTCAACGAGCTGGTCGACGTCGTCGACCAGACCCCCGACGCGGCGGTGGACGACCTGGTGGGGGAATACCTGGACGCCTACGACGTCGCGGCCGAGCTGCGCCCCGGCGGGGACCGGCACGAGTCACTCCGCTACGGCGCCCGGATCGAGGCCGGCCTGCGGACCTTCCTCACCGACGGCGGGTTCAAGGCCTTCACCACCAACTTCGAGGACCTGGGCGGGCTGCGGCAACTGCCCGGCCTGGCCGTGCAGCGGCTGATGGCCGACGGCTACGGGTTCGGCGGCGAGGGCGACTGGAAGACCTCGGTGCTGCTCCGCACCACCAAGGCGATGGCGGCCGGCCGGGCCGGCGGCACCAGCTTCATGGAGGACTACACCTACCACCTGGTGCCCGGGCAGGAGAAGATCCTCGGCGCGCACATGCTCGAGGTCTGCCCCACCATCGCCGGGCAGAAGCCCACCCTGGAGATCCACCCGCTCGGCATCGGCAACCGCGAGGACCCGGTCCGGCTGCGCTTCACCGCCGCCCCCGGCCCGGCCGTGGTGGTGGGCATCAGCGACCTGGGCGAGCGGTTCCGGCTGACCCTCAACGAGGTCGACGTCGTGGAGCCCGACGCGGCGCTGCCCAAGCTGCCCGTCGCGTGCGCCGTCTGGAAGCCCCAGCCCACCCTGTCGACCTCGGCCGAGTGCTGGCTGCTCGCCGGTGGGCCGCACCACACGGTGCTGTCCACGGCGGTGGGCACCGCCGAGTTCCGCGACCTGGCCGAGATGCTGGGCACCGAACTGGTCGTCATCGACGCCGGCGCCACCCCCGAGAACATCCGGCGTGAGCTGCGGTGGAGCGCCGCTTACCACCGCCTCGCGGCCCGGCTGTAGCCCTCGGCCCGCACCGACTCCGGTGGCGCTGGTGTCCGGAACCCCGCCAGCGCCACCGGACCCAGCCCGCACCCCGGCCAGCCCCAGGAGACCCCATGCCCACCGCACGGTTCGGGACGATGCCCGACGGACGCGACGTCACGGCGTACACCCTGGGTGGGGGGTCCGGGCTGGAGCTCACCGTGCTCGACCTCGGCGCCACCGTGCAGCGACTGCGGATGCCATCTCGGGACGGGCAGCGCGTCGACGTGGTGCTCGGCTACTGCGACGTGGCGTCCTACCTGTCCCCGCGCAACCCTTACCTGGGCGCGACCGTGGGCCGGTACGCCAACCGCATCGCCGGCGGCCGCTTCACCCTCGACGGGACCACGTATCCGCTCACCACCAACGAGGGCGGCACCTGCCTGCACGGCGGCACGGACGGCTTCCACCTGCGGCTGTGGACCGTCGTCGAGCAGGCCGCCGACGCCCTCACCCTGGAACTCGTCAGCCCCGACGGCGACCAGGGGTTCCCCGGCGAGTTGACGGCCCGCGCCGGCTACCGGGTGACGGCGGACACCGTCACCGTGGAGCTCTCCGCGACCTGCGCCGCGCCGACCGTGGTCAGCCTGACCAACCACGCCTACCTCAACCTCGCCGGGTCGGGCAGCGTCGACGACCACCTGCTGACCGTGGACGCCGACGCCTACCTGCCGGTCGACGACCGGGCCATCCCGCTCGGACGCCTGGAACCCGTCGCGGGAACGCCGTTCGACCTCACCGCGCCGGCCGCGATCGGCGACCGGACCCGCCGCAACCACCCGCAGGTCCTGGGGGCGGCCGGCATCGACCACGCCTACCACCTGCGGGGCGACGGCATGCGCCGGGCGGCGCGGCTGGAGCACCCGGCCAGCGGACGCTACCTCGAGGTGAGCACCGACCAGCCGTCACTTCAGGTGTACGCCGGCAACCGCCTCGACGGCACCCTGGTGGGCCGCGACGGCGCGCTGCTGCGGCAGGGGGACGCCGTCGCGCTGGAGACCCAGCGGTACCCGGAGGCCCCGAACCAGCCCGCGCTCCCCTCGCCGGTGCTGCGGCCCGGCGAGACGTACCGCTCGGTCACCACCTGGCGGCTCGGCGCCCGCTGACGTCCCGCCGGGTCCGGCAGCTCACCGGGCGGCGCCTGCCCGCCGCTTGTTGTAGATGTCGAACGCCACGGCCAGCAGCAGCACCAGGCCCTTGACCACCGACTGGGTGGACTGCTCGACGCCCATCAGCTGCATGCCGTTGCTCATCACCGCCATGATCAGGCCGCCGACCATGGCGCCGACGACGGTGCCCACGCCACCGGCGACCGCCGCGCCGCCGATGAACGCCGCCGCGATCGCGTCCAGCTCGAACATGTTGCCGGCGGCGGGCTGGGCGCCGTTGGCCCGGGAGGAGTAGATGACCCCGGCGACCCCGGCGAGGAAGCCCATGTTGACGAAGAGCCAGAAGTTCACCGTGCGGACCTTGACCCCGGACAGCATCGCGGCCGGAAGGTTGCCGCCGATCGCATAGACCTGGCGACCGAACACGGTGCGCCGGGTCATCAGCCCGTAGCCGAGCACCAGCACCGCCAGGATGATCAGCACGATCGGCAGGCCGCGCGCGTGGGCCAACTGCCAGGCGAAGTACATGACGATCGCGCCGACCAGCACCACCCGCGCCACGAACAGCGGGAACGACTCGACCGGCTGCTGGTAGCGGATCCGGGCGACCCGGGTGCGGAACTGGCCGACCGCGTAGCCCGCCACGGCGAGGGCCGCGATGAGCAGGGTGAAGGCGTCGTAGCCCTGGCCGCCGATCAGGCCGTTGAGGAAGCCGTTCGCGACCCGCTGGTATTCCGCCGGGAACGGCGACAGCGAGATGTTGTCGAGCACCCGCAGCGTGAGCCCGCGGAACAGCAGCATGCCGGCGAGGGTGACGATGAACGCCGGCATGCCGACGTAGGCCACCCAGAAGCCGTGCCAGGCCCCCACCGCGACGCCGACCGCGAGAGCGGCGAGCACGCCGAGCCACCAGGGCTGGCCCTGCTGGATGACCAGCACGGCGGAGACCGCGCCGGTGAGCGCGACCACCGATCCCACCGACAGGTCGATGTGGCCGGCGATGATCACGATGACCATGCCGATGGCGAGCACGAGGATGTACGAATACTGCAGGACGATGTTCGTGATGTTGCCCGGGCTCAGCGACACCCCGTCGGTCAGGATCGCGAACAGCGCCACGATGACGACGAACGCGACATAGATGCCGCTCTGCCGCAGGTTGCGCATGATCAGCGTACGGGGGTCGCTGGTCCCGGTGTGCAGCGCGGCGGCCGGGGCGCTCTCCGACGCCGTGCGCTCCGACGCGGCGGGCTTGGTGCTGGTCATCGGGAGGGCTCCTTCTCCTTCGTCATGAGCGCCATGAGGTTCTCCTGGGTCGCCTCGGACACCGCGATCTCGCCGGTGATCCGGCCGGCGGAGAGCGCGTAGATGCGGTCGCACATGCCGATGAGCTCCGGCAGCTCGGACGAGATGAGGACGACTGCTCTGCCGTCGGCGACCAGCCGATTGATGATCGTGTAGATCTCGAACTTCGCGCCGACGTCGATGCCCCGGGTGGGTTCGTCCAGGATGAGCACGTCCGGGTCGGTGAACAACCACTTGGACAGGACGACCTTCTGCTGGTTGCCGCCGGAGAGCTTGCCCACCGCCGACATCACGCTGGGCGTCCTGATGTTCATGCTCCGTCGGCTCTGCTCGGCGACCCGGATCTCCTCGTTGCCGTCGACCCAGCCGGCCCGGGACAGCTTGCCGAGCGCCGCCGCGGAGACGTTGCGGCACACGTCCGCGATCAGGTTGAGGCCGTACCGCTTGCGGTCCTCCGTGACGTACGCGATGCCGTTGCGGATCGCCTCGGCCACCGTGCGCGTCCGGACCTGCCGGCCGTGCATGAACACCCGGCCCCTGATGTCCCGCCCGTACGAGCGGCCGAACACGCTCATCGCCAGCTCGGTGCGCCCCGCGCCCATCAGCCCGGCGATGCCGACCACCTCACCGGCCCGGACGTTCAGGGTGACGGCGTCGACCACGTTGCGGTCCTGCACCGGATGTCGCACCGTCCAGTTCTCGATCCGCAGCACCTCGGCGCCCGGCGACGGCGTCCGGTCGGGATAGAAGCTGTCCAGGTCGCGGCCGACCATGCCGCGGATGATCCGGTCCTGGGTGACGTCCCCGGCGCGCATGTCCAGCGTCTCGACGGTACGGCCGTCGCGCAGGACGGTGGTGGAGTCGGCGATGGCGGTGATCTCGTTGAGCTTGTGGGAGATCAGGATGCAGGTGATCCCCCGGTCGCGCAGCCGGCGCAGCAGGTCCAGCAGGTGCGCCGAATCGATGTCGTTGAGGGCGGCGGTCGGCTCGTCCAGGATCAGCAGGCGTACGTCCTTGGACAGCGCCTTGGCGATCTCCACCAGTTGCTGCTTGCCGACGCCGAGCTGGATGACCGGCGTGACCGGGTTCTCGGCGAGACCGACCGAGTCGAGCAGGGCGGCGGCCTCGGCGTTGGTGCGGTTCCAGTCGATGAGCCCACCGGCGCCGCGCCGCTCGTTGCCCAGGAAGATGTTCTCGGCGACCGACAGGTACGGCACCAGGGCCAACTCCTGGTGGATGATCACGATGCCGATGGCCTCGCTGTCCCGGATGCCGTGGAACCGCACCGGCTTGCCGTCGACCAGGATCTCGCCGACGTAGCTGCCGGCCGGGTGGACGCCCGACAGCACCTTCATCAGGGTGGACTTGCCCGCGCCGTTCTCGCCGCAGATGGCGTGGATCTCACCGCGCCGGACGGTGAGCGACACGTCCCGCAGCGCGGTCACGCCGGGGAAGGTCTTGGTGATGTCGCGCATCTCGAGGATGGTGTCGTCCATGGCTGCGTGTCCTCGTCGTCTGGGTCGTACGCGAACGCTCCGGGCCTCGGCGGGCCCGGCGGTGGCGGTCACCGCCGGGCCCGACCGGCGGCGTCACTTGACCTGGCCGGCGGCGACCTCCTCCGCCGTGTAGTAGCCGGTGTCGACGAGCGCCTGCTTGATGTCGTCCTTGTAGACCGTCACCACCGGCAGCAGGTACGACGGCACGACCTTGACCCCGTTGTCGTAGGTCTTGGTGTCGTTGGCCTCGGGCTTCTTGTCCTTCAGGAACGCCTCGGCCGCGATGGCGGCCTGCTCGGCCAGCAGGCGGGTGTCCTTGAAGATGGTGGAGCTCTGGACCCCGTCGTCGATCAGCTTGACCGAGGCGATCTCCGCGTCCTGGCCGGTGATCACCGGCATCCGGTTGGCGGCGGTGCCGTAGCCGGCGTTCTGCAGGGCGGTGATGATGCCGCGGGACAGCCCGTCGAACGGTGACAGGACGCCGCTGACCTTCGAACCGTCGTGGTAGGTGGAGGTCAGCAGGTCCTCCATCCGCTTCTGCGCGGTCTCCTGCTGCCAGCGCAGGATGGCCACCTGCTCGATCTTGGTCTGGCGCGACTTGACCACGAGCGTGCCGTCGTCCAGGAACGGCTTGAGCGTGTCCATCGCCCCGTTGAAGAAGAAGTGGGCGTTGTTGTCGTCGAGCGAGCCGGCGAAGAGCTCGATGTTGAAGGGCCCCTTCGCCGAGCCCTTCGAGCCGTCCTTGTTGTGCAGGCCGAGCCCGGTCAGCAGCGCCTCGGCCTGGGCCACGCCGACCTTGTAGTTGTCGAAGCTGACATAGAAGTCGACGTTCTTGCTGTCCCGGATCAACCGGTCGTACGAGATCACCGGGATGTTCGCGTCGGCTGCCGCCTGTAGTTGGCCGCTGAGCGCCGTGCCGTCAATGGCGGCGATGATCAGGACGTCGGCCCCCTGGGTGATCATCTGGTCCACCTGCTGGGACTGGGTGGGGATGTCGTCGCCCGCATACTGCAGGTCCACCTTGTAGCCCTTGGCCTGCAGCTTCTTCTTCACCGAGTTGCCGTCGGCGATCCACCGCTCCGACGTCTGGGTCGGCATCGACACCCCGATGGTGAGGTCGGCCGGCTTCTTGTCGCCGGTACCGCTCCCACCGCCCGCGCCCTCGCCGCCGCAGGCCGCCAGGCTGATCGCCAGCACGGCACCGCCGAGAGCGGCCAAAAACTTTCGCTTCACTGAGTTCTCCCCTCTGTGGAACTCGCGCTTGCCGCCGCACCGGCCAGTGTTTGCGTTCACATCTGTACCGTCAACACCCGCACATAACACTGGGGTAACGAGCGGGAAATCGGGCGCCGGCAGGGCCGCGAAGTCCGATCAGGACGGCGGGGAGAGTCCGAAAGCTCGGGCCTTGCCGCGCATGGGCGACGCTCGGTGTCGACCGGTACGGCCGGCCACCGGTCGGCCTCCTCGCTGGTGGGAGCCGTCGTCCGCCAGGGCCATTGACACTATATGTCGTGAATGTTTCAATAATTTTGTGCGCTGATGTTAACGTTAACATAGGGGAGCCCGATGGGTAAAGGATGGATGTCCAGGGTCGGGGCGGTGCTGCTCTGCGCGGCGCTCGTAGCGCCCGCCGGCGCCGCACAGGCCGCCGACGCCTGGTCACCCAAGTCGTCGTACACGTCCACCGACAAGGGTGACGGCACCTACTCTGTGCCGCTTCTGAACTCCGACGTGCCGGACATCGGCGTGGAGCGGGTCCCGGCCGCGGAGAACGACGAGGGCCGCGACATCTACTACATGATCAGCACGACGATGCACCTGAGCCCCGGCGCGCCGATCATGAAGTCCTACGACCTGGTGAACTGGCAGATCGTCAACTACGTCTTTGACCGGGCGAGCATCGGCGACGCGTTCTCGCTGCGCAACGGGCAGAACTCGTACGGCCAGGGCCAGTGGGCGCCGTCGCTGCGCTACCACGACGGCACGTTCTATGTCGTCTTCAACACCAACAACCTCGGCGGTGCCTACCTCTACCGCACCGACGACATCGACAACGGCTCGTGGCAGCGCACCCCGCTCGGGCGCGGCCTGCACGACCCCTCGCTCTTCTTCGACGTCGACGGCACGCCCTACATCTTCTACGGCTCCGGCGGCACCAGCGCCGTACGCCTCAACTCGAACCTGACGGCCATCGAGCAGGACTACCCCAACATCTTCACCGCGAACAACTACGCCGGCCGGCCCTTCATCGGCGGGCTGTTCGAGGGCGCCCAGTTCTACTACATCGACGGCTACTACTACGCCGTCATCATCACCTGGCCCTCCGGCCAGGGCCGCCAGGTCGTCATGTTCCGCTCCAAGGAACTGCTCGGGCGCTACACCTCCGCCGGCGGCGTGAACACCTACGAGGCGCGCGGGGTGCTCAACTCCAACGGCTTCGCGCAGGGCAGCCTGGTGCCGATCTCCCGCCCGGGCGGCGCGACCGACTGGTACGGCATGTTCTTCCGCGACACCTTCCCGATCGGGCGGATCCCGGCGCTCATCCCGGCCACCTGGCAGGACGGTTGGCCGACCTTCGGCACCAACGGCGTCGTGCCGGTCAACGGCGGATTCGACAAGCCGATCAAGCTCAGCCCGGCCGAGGAACTGTTCGAGCGGCAGAAGAGCATCGTCACCTCGGACGACTTCGCCAACGACGCGCCGCACAAGGCGTACCAGGACGAGGAGTGGACGATCCCGACGCCGCCCACGTACGACGACTCGCTCCTCGGTGTCGAGCTCGTGCAGAACCCCGGCTTCGAGTCCGGCTCGGTCGCGCCGTGGGGCACCCAGTTCGGCGCGACGATCAGCCTGGACTCGACCGGTCCGGCCACCGGATCGGCGGCGCTGAAGGTGAGCAACCGTACGCTCAACGGCTCCGGTCCCAACCAGTTCCTCAACGGCAGGATGCAGCACGGCGTGACCTACACCGTGTCGGCGAAGGTCAAGTACGCCACCGGCCCCAACAGCATCACGTTCAACCTGGTCGCCGACTGGGGCGCGGGCGTGCAGACGATGGCGTCCCGGAGCGTGCCGATCGGGCAGTGGACCACGGTGTCGGCCCAGTACACCGTGCCCACGACGGCGAACCTGAACAACTTCAAGTTCGCGGTGGAGACGCCGTGGGCCAACCCGCAGCCGCCCTCGTCGAGCGTTGACTACCTGATCGACGACGTATCGATCGTCGGGCAGCCGGTGACGGCCGAATACCCGACCAAGGAGGAGATCGCCCCCAACGGGTCGCGGCTGGACCTGCCGTGGGAGTGGAACCACGCCCCGGACAACCGGTACTGGTCGCTGACCGACCGGGACGGGTGGCTGCGCCTGACCAACGGCAAGGTGGTCACCGGCAAGTACATCTACACCAAGCTGTCCAACCGGGCCGAGCTGGCCTGGTTCGAGGAGGCCCGCAACATCCTGTCGCAGCGCACCTTCGGGCCCCGGCAGTCGGTCGAGACCCGGATGGACATCTCCGGCATGAAGAACGGGGACGTCGTGGGCCTGGCCGCCTACAACCGTGGCTTCTCGTACGTGGCGGTCAAGCGCTCCGGCGGGGTGAACACGCTGGGCGTCGTCAACCGGGGACAGCCGTTCGCGGTCGACCTCGACCAGGCCACGCTGGAGAACTTCCTACCCGGCACGGCGGTTTCCCTCGGTGACGCGAGCGAGGTGTACGTGAAGGCGGACCTCGACTTCGCCTCGCCGGTCGGACAGCTCTGGACGACCTTCTACTACAGCCTCGACGGGCTGACCTGGCACCAGCTGGGCAACCGGGTCGGTCCGCAGACGCTCGACGGCAGCCTCGCGCACTTCATGGGCCACCGGGTGGGCCTGTTCAACTACGCGACCCAGGAGAAGGGCGGGCACGTCGACTTCGACAACTACCTGCTCAGCGACACGCTGACCGCGCAGGGTCGGCCGCTCGACACCAGCGACCTCGACGCGGCCATCGCCCACGCCGGGACGCTCGACCGGCACTACTACCCGACGGACGCCTGGGCCGCGATGCAGGCCGCGCTGGCCGACGCGAAGGCGGCCCGGGCCGGCGCGTTCGGCACCCAGAACCAGATCGACGCGCCGGAGCGGGCGCTCAGCTACCAGCTGGCCCGGCTGGGCGTCCTCAAGATCGAGAAGCCGTCGCTGGACGTCACCGCGGTGGCGGACACCCGGTGCGTCGGCGACAAGGTCATGGTGACGGTACGGGTGAGCAACGGCGAGGCGATGCACGTGGTGGCCTCGGCGGACTCGGCGTACGGGACGCGGCCCTTCGGGGCGGTGCCGCCCGGCAAGGAGAAGGCCCGGTCGTTCCCCAGCAACGCGAGGAGCGTGCCGGCCGGTGAGGTCACCGTGGTCGGTTCCGCCAGCTACCAGGGCGAACCGGCCGAGGTGACGGTGCGGGCGCCGTACGCGGCGCGCGCCTGCGAGTGAGTGAGGGGAGAGAGGGCGGCCCGGGGAGGCCGCCCCCTCTCCCGTACCCCGAACCCCGCCGGGCCGTACCGCAACCGCGCCTGGGCGCCCAGGAACCGCTTCCGGTTTACCCTCAGATCAAGGAGAAGTGCCTTGGAACACCGATTGCTGAGATCGTCCCGACGACGGATCACGGCCGTCGCGGCGGCCCTCACCCTGGCGGTGGGATCCGCCGCCGTCGCGGCGGCGCCCGTCCAGGCCGCCAGCCCGAACCTCATCGTGAACGGTGGGTTCGAGGACGGCCTCGCCAGCTGGTTCGCGAACGACGGCAACGCCTCGGACACCGCCACGCTGTCGACCACGACGGACGCCTACTCCGGCACGGGCGCGGTACTCGTGACCAACCGCAGCACCACCGGATCCGGCCCGATGCAGAACCTCTCCGGCAAGGTGCAGGCGGGCAAGACCTACCTGGTCACGGCGCGGGTGAAGTACGAGAACCCGAACAGCCCGGCGACCAAGCAGTTCTTCATCACCATGCACTACGGCGGCTCCACCTACACCAACCTCGGCACCGTCACCGTGCCGCGCGGACAGTGGGGGCTCATCCAGGGCACCTTCACGATTCCCGCCGGGCAGAACGTCAGCACGGCGCGGATCTTCGTCGAGACCCCGTGGACGGCGAACCCGTCGACCGCGCCGGACACCCACCTGATGAACTTCAAGGTCGACGACGTGACCCTCCAGGAGTACGTCGTATCGAAGACCATCGAGGTGGTCGGCAAGCTCCCCGGCGAGCACAACCCGCTCATCGGGCACAAGTTCGGCGCCGACGGGTTCGGCTTCGTGCACGACGGCCGGGTCTACCTCTACATGACCAACGACACCCAGGGCTACGCCCCCAACCCGGCCACCGGCGTCTCCCCGGGCATCAACTACGGCGACATCAACCAGATCACCGTGATCTCCTCGGCTGACCTGGTGAACTGGACCGACCACGGCGAGATCCAGGTGGCCGGCCCGAACGGCGTCGCGCCGTTCACCGGCAACTCGTGGGCGCCCGGCATCGCCAAGAAGGTCGTCAACGGCGAGGAGAAGTTCTTCCTCTACTACGCCAACGGCGGCGGCTCCTCCAACGTGATCACGGGCAAGTCGCCGCTCGGCCCGTGGACCAGCGAGCGCACCAGCACCCTGATCAACGGCAGCACTCCGGGCGCCGAGGACGTGGCGTGGAAGTTCGACCCGGCGCCGCTCGTGGACGACGACGGCCAGGCGTACCTCTACTTCGGTGGCGGCCCGGCGTCGACGAGCATGCCGGCGGTCGAGCGCTTCAACAACCCGAAGAACATCCGCAGCATCAAGCTGAACGACAACATGGTCGCCACCGAGGGGCGGGCGGCCGTGGTCGACGCTCCGGTCGCCTTCGAGGCCGGCCACGTGTTCAAGCGCGAGGGCAAGTACTACTTCTCGTACTCCTCGCACTTCGGCGGGAACGACTTCGGTGGCAACCAGCCGCGGGTTCCGGGCTACCCCGGCGGCGGCCAGATCGGCTACATGATCTCCGACAACCCGATGTCGTGGCCGAAGGAGACCTACGCGGGCGTGCTGTTCCCCAACCAGTCGCAGTTCTTCGGCGCTGGCACCGGCGGCAACAACCACCAGTCGGTGTTCGAGTTCGAGGGCAAGTACTACTTCACCTACCACGCCCCGACGCTGAACAAGCGCATCAACGGCAACACCACCCAGGGCTACCGCAGCCCGCACATCCAGGAGCTGACCTTCAACCCGGACGGCACCATCCAGCAGGTCGTCGGCGACTACGCCGGCGTGGACCAGGTGCGGAACTTCAACCCCTACCGGGTGTTCGAGGCCGAGACCCTGGGCTGGAGCAAGGGCATCGCCACCGGCAAGGTCGACGGCGCCTCCGCCGAGTTCGGCACCGCGGCGCCGAACCTGGTGGTGCGTGACATCGACGAGGGAGACTGGACGGCGCTGTCGGCGGTCGACTTCGGCGCCGACGGCGCGGCCAGCGTGACGGCCAAGGTGCGGGCGCTGGCCGCCGGCGGCAGCATCGAGGTGCGGCTGGACAACGCGGGCGGCCCGGTGGTCGGCACCATCCCGGTCGACACCCCGACCGGCGAATGGGCCGAGGTGACCGCCGACCTGCAGGGCGCCACCGGCGTTCACGACGTCTACTTCACCTACCGCGGCCCGGCCGGGGACGACCTCTTCGAGATCGACTCCTGGGCGTTCGAGGCCGTACCGCCGCTGGACCTGTCCGTCACGGCGGACACCCGGTGCGTCGGCGAGAAGGTCATGGTGACGGTCCGGGCCGCGAACAACGAGGCGATCCACGTGACGGCCTCGGCGGAGTCGGCGTACGGGACGCGCCCGTTCGGGTCGGTGCCGCCCGGCAAGGACAAGTTCCGGTCGTTCCCCACCGACGCGGCCGCCGTGCCGGCGGGTGTGGTGACGGTGACCGCCACCGCGACCGTCGACGGCGAGCCCGTCTCGGCGTCGTACCAGGCGAGCTACCCGGCCCGCTCCTGCGGCTGATCGACATGACAGTCGCGGCGGCCCGGCATCGCCGGGCGCCGTCACTGGCGTTCAGGGCGCCGCGATCAGATGAAGCGCCAGAGGTGATCGGTGGCGCTGTTGTCGTCCCCGAGCACGACCTGCGCACCGGCGGCCGTGGAGGCGTCCGTGACGCCGAGGACCCGGCCGCGACGGCGCACTGGATCCGGAAGTAGCCGCCGGTGCCGTAGCGCAGCCGCCACCGGTGGTCGCCGGCGCCGTTGTCGGCCCACTGCACGACGCGGGCCCCGTCGCTGCCGGCGTCACCCTCGACACCGAGGACCTTGCCGCTGTGCGCGTTGCGCAGCCGCAGGTAGCCGTTGGTGTCCACGACGGCGGTCCAGCGGTGGTCGGCGGCGCCCGTGTCACCCCGCTGGATGACCGGGGCGCCGTCGGCGGTCGACAGGTTCTGCACCCCGAGCACCAGCCCGCTGGCCCGGTTCTGGATGCGGCAGGCGCCGTTGGGCACGAACCGCCACTGGTTGTCCGGCGTGCCGTTGTCCTGGTCCTGCACCGCCTGCGCGCCCCAGGCGGTCGACGCGTTGAGAATGGCGAGCAGCTTGCCGGTGTGCACGTTGCGCAGCTTGTGGGACCCGTCGCCCACGTCCACCACGGTCCACAGGTGGTCGGCGGTGCCGTTGTCGCTCCACTGCAGGACGCGGGCGTTGTCGGCGGTGGACATGTTCTCCACGCCGAGGACCTTGCCGCTGTTGACGTTGCGCAGCCGGAGGGCGTTCCCGTCGACGACGAGCTGCCAGTCGTGGTCGGCGGTCCCGGTGTCACCCCACTGCAGCGCCAGCCCGCCGTCGGCCAGCGACATGTCCCGGATGCCCAGGACCAGGCCGGTGCCGGCGTTGACCAGGCGGAAGCTCGGCGGGCTCTCGCCACCCGGACCGGTGGCCCAGTAGACGGTGTAGTTGTGCCCGTGGGCGTCGTAGAACGGCCCGAGGTCGACCGTGCTCCCGTTCGCGGTGGCCGTGAACGCGAGCACGCTGGAGCTGGTGCGGGTGATCGAGGCGGGGTCGAGGGACGGCAGGCCGCTCAGGGCGGCGTCACCGTAGTTGCCCGAGAGGACCACCGGGCCGTACGTGATCGCGGCGATGTCGGCGTTGTCGTTGGTGGCCTCCAGCACGACCCGCATCGGCAGGCGGACCGCGACGACGTCCCCCGGCGACCAGGACCGGGTGAGGCTGGCGTACGTCCCGGGTGTGGTGGCGATGTCCTGCGCCGCGCCGTTGACCTGGATGCTGGCCCCGCTGGTCCAGGCCGGGATCCGGATGCGCATCGTCCACGACTCCCTGACGTTGCCGCGCACGGTGAGGGTGGTGGTGTCGCTGACCGGATAGGAGGTCTGCTGCTCCACCACGATGCCGCGCTGCGACCAGACCAGCCTCGACGGCAGGAACAGGTTCACCGTCAGGGTGCTGCCGTTGTGGAAGTAGATGGAGTCCGACAGCTTGCTGTTGGTCTCGATGCCGGTGCCCTGGCAGCACCAGAAGGAGTCGTAGTCCGTGCTCCAGGTGCCACCGCCCCAGGCCGGCCCCACACCGCGGCGGCCACCGGGGTTCAGCGGCGTGAAGTACGTGATGTGGCCGTGCTCGTCGGCCGGATTCTGCTGACCGATGAGGTGGTTGAGCAGGGCCCGCTCGTAGTAGTCGAAGTAGGCGACCCGGTCCGGGTCCAGCAGCCACAGTTCCCGTGTCAGCTTGAGCATGTTGTAGGTGTTGCACGCCTCGCAGGTGTCCTGGCGCAGGTATCCGGCGATGGCGTTCGGGGCCCGGAAGTGCTCGGCCTGGCTGTTGCCGCCGATGGCGTACGTGTGGGCGCCGACCGTGATGTCCCAGGCGTTGCTGGCGATGTCGCGGTAGCGGGTGGTGCCGGTGGCCTTGAACTCGCGGGCCGCGCCGATCCACTTCGGCACCTGGGTGTTGGCGTGCAGCCCGTTGAGCTGGTCCCGGTTGGCGGCGAGCGGGTTGAACACGGCGGCGTGGTCGAAGCGCTGGGCGACGGCGAGCCAGCGGTCGTCGCCGGTCTGCTGGTAGAGGTCGGCCAGTACGGCGTTCATACCGCCGAACTCGGTGCCCAGCATGGCCTGCATCTGGGCGGCGGTGAGCCGGCCGGTGCGCTCGTCGACCCAGCCGGCCAGCGCCAGGAGCACGTCGCGGGCCTGGGTGTTGCCCAGGTGCACCCAGACGTCGAGCAGACCCACCAGGGTCTTGTGGATGCAGTAGTACGGCACGTTGCCGTTGCGCAGCGTCCGTGCCTCCAGGGCGGTGAAGTCCGACTCCGGGAAGCCGGACAGATATCCCGGGTTGAACCCGGCGGCGGCGTTGTTGGCCTGGCACTTCGCCAGCTCGGCGACCATCTGGTCGGCCTTGTCCCGGCAGGTGGTGTCGCCGAGCACCGCCCACGCCTGGGCCCAGGCGGTCAGGAAGTGCCCCTGCATGTGGGTGCGGAACGGGAACGTCGGGCTGTCCCAGCCACCGTTCGGGGCGGCGTCGCCGGTGGGCAGGCCGTGATTGGCGCGGAAGTTGTAGAGCAGCCGGTCCACGTCGACGAAGCGCAGATAGTTCACGGTGCGGGTCTGGTTGTCCAGCCAGCGGCCGGGGGTCAGGCGTACCTGGGTGAGGTCGAACGGGAGGGCGCCGGCCCCGAGGTCCGGCCGGGCCGGCCGTACGGCCGCGTTCGCCGGAGTGCCCACGGCGAAGGCGCCGGTGGCCGAGGCGGTGGCGGCGATACCGGCGGCCTGCAACAGCCGGCGTCGACTGAGTGATCCAGATGACACGATGCCTCCTGAAGGTTGGGGAGAGGGTGCGTGGCGACCGGCCCACGGCTGCGCGGGACCGGTCGCCGGGCGTGCGGACGCAGTGCGGGACCGCACGCCCGAGACTTCCGGTGCCCGCCGCGTCAGGCGGACACCGGAAGTTGTCAGCGGTTGCCGGCGCTATCTGGTGTTGACCGCGCCGGGCGTGGGGATCGTGGTGGTGACGAAGTCGCGGCAGAGGCTGTCGGTGTCGCTGCCGTCGGGCCAGCGGGCGTTGCTCCGGCCCGGGTTGGCGGCCGCGCCGGCCACCACCGCAATGCAGCCGCCACCGCCCTGGTCGGCCTCCAGGACGGCGAGCTCCGGGCTGGTGATCGTGCCGTTACCGCTCGAGCTGCTCTGCTGGGAGCCGTAGACGATGGCGTCGACGACCACCGAGCCGGTGGCGTCCCGCAGCGCGATCGAGCCGGCGCTGACCGAGAGGCTGCCACCGAACCACTGGTCGGGTGCCGGTGACCCCTGGTAGCCCGCCGTGGTGATCTGGGGGCTGACCAGGGGTGCGCCGGTCGGGTGGTCGTTGGCGAGGGGCTGGTCGAGGGTGATGCCGGCGCCCAGCGCCTGCACCGACACGCCGCTGCTGTGCGGCCGGCCGGTCGGCGGCCAGAAGCTGACGCCCGTACCGCGGCCGGCCACGTCGACGGCCGACCGGTGGGCGAACCGCAGCGGCGCGGCCAGCTCGATGCCGGTGCCGTTGGCGCCGGTGGTGCCGATCGCCGCGACCGTGACCGTCTCCTTGTATTCCCCGGCGTCCACCGTCAGGGTGTCGCCGACGGTCAGGTTGGCGTTGGCCGCGACCTTGAGGTTGGTCGCGCCCGCGGCAGCCGGCGCCGACAGGGTCGTCTGCGTGGCCGCCTTGCCGACCGAGGTGACGGTGGCCTGCTCGTAGCCGGCGCCCGCGTCGATGCCGATCTGCTGGCCGACGGTGAAGCCCGCCGCGCTGGTGACCGGGAGGTTGGTCGACCCGGCGGGGATCGTGATCGAACCGTGGGTGACCGGCACGAACAGGGTGGTCGCGGCGGTGGCCGCCGAGCCCACGCCGACGACCGTACGGGTCTCCCGGGCGGAGCCGGTGCCGATCTCGATCTGCTGGCCGGCGGCGAGGCCGGTGGTGCTCCGGACGTTGACAGTGGCCGCACCCGCGGCGGCGGGAGCCGCCAGCCCCGAGCCGGAGAGGCCGAGCAGGTAGTAGGCGCCGCTCGCCAGCTTCGTCCCGGCCGGGATCGTGGCCAGCGTGACGGCGGCCGAGCCGCTCGGGGTGTTGGTCAGGGTCCAGTTGGAGAGGTCGACCTCGTCGGCGGAGGCGTTGTAGAGCTCGACGAACTGGTCGGTCGCGTTGCTGCTGGTGCGGAACCGGACCTCGTTGACCCGGACCGGGAGGGCGCTGCGCACCGCCTGGCTGGTGACCGTCGACTGCCGGCCGCCGCGGGTCGGGTTGGTCCACTGGGCCCGGCCCGTCAGATGACCGGCACTGGTCGTCGCCGAGGTGATGGTGAAGGTCGCGCTCACGCTCGCGCCGGGCGCGACCGGTTCCTCGAAGGTCACGGAGCTGTCGTCGGTGCCCTTGACCACGGCGGTCCACCCGGCCGGCGCGGAGAGGCTCAACTTGACGCCCACCGCGGTCGAGCCCGTGGTGTTCGTGAACGTCTGGGTGACCTCCTGCGCCGTGCCCGGGGTGAACGTGGTGGCTCGCGACAGGCTGAGCCGCTGCACGTCGTACCTGGCGGCGACGACGTTGGCCTGGACGGCGTCGACCGTGGTGTCGGTCGGGTATCCGGTCGTCATCACACCCTCATAGAAGGTGCCGGCCGAACCGTTGCCGTTGTCGCCGCCGTTGCCGAGCTGGATGCCGCCCCGCCGGTGCATCGGGAAGTAGTTGCTGTTGGTGAGGGAGCCGGGACGGATCCCGCTGTAATACGTGGTCAGCAAGCCCTGCTGCGCGTTGCCGCCGCGCAGGTCCCACTGGTTGCCGCCACCACCGTTGACCACGCCCGTCACGAAGCGCCAGCCGTCGATGGTCGGCGCTGCGTCGTTCTGCCGGGCGTTGTATCCGGTGAACAGGCCGGCCTCCATGTCCGACATGATCCACGGGCCGGGGCCGGTGCCGCGCCCCCAGGCGGTGGCGGTGCCGAAATAGACCGTCTCCATGGTGCCGGTGCCCACCGCGCGGCTGTTGGTCGAGGTGTTGCCGTAGTTGTAGCAGCAGCCGCTGTCGTAGTGGGTGCCGTCGAAGACGGTGTAGATGCCCTCCGGCTCGTCCTCCTTCGCGAGGTACGAGGCGTCGTTGTTGCGGTACCCCATGCCCGGGATGATGTAGACGCCGTACGCCTTGTGGCCGCCGATCGTGACCGGCGCCATGTCGGCGATCGAGAGGGTGTTGTAGCCGCCCACGTCGGGGCCGCGGAAGGTGCCGGGGGGCGCCTGGTAGAGGTGGTTGCCCTTGCCGGACTGGTCGTAGATGACCGTGATCAGGCAGAGCGTGTCCGCGCAGAACGCGTCCTGCGCGGCCGCGTCCGCGTATCCGCCGGCGTCGGCGAACGGCAGCGCGACGGGGGCGACCACGCCGATGTCCCTGACGGCGTTGTCGGAGGTGCGCCGGACCTGGTAGAGCGGGCCGTCGTAGGACGCGTACAGGGCACGGGTGGAGCTGTGCGCGGCGACGCAGGGCGTGCCGCCCGCGGCGTAGATGTCACACGGCCCCTCTGCTCTGGGCGGGGCGGTCGGCTTCGTGGCCTGCGCCGCCGGCGCCATCGTCAGCATCGTGCCGACCAGCGCGAGCGCCACGGCGGTACGCGCGGCGAGGGTTCTCGTGCGTGCGGGGCGAGTGGGGGGTCTGACCATGTCGCGACAGCTCCTCTTCGCAAGTCCTGTGGTGGGTGGGACGGGCGCTTCCGGTGCCCACCGACGCCGGTGGGCACCGGAAGCGGTCGAACCCGATCGATCGTGAGGGTCGATCAGTCGTGCGGGCGGTGCCTCACGGTGCCGGGGCCCATGGCGTGGCGACCAGCCAGCTCGTGTCGTCGGCGAACGAGACGCTGGTGTCCCACTCGTTGGTGCCGGGCGGGCCGGCGAGGTAGACGCCGCCGTTGTAGTCGCGCAGATACCGCGTCGAGAAGTTCACCGACTGGAACGAGGCGCCCCGCCCGTTGTTGCCCGCCACCTGGCAGAAGGTGGCGTCCTGGGAGAACAGGGTGCTGCCGTCGTCGGGCTGGAGGGAGACCACGAAGCCCTGGTGCCGCAGGTAGTTTCCGGGCCGGTTGACCGCCTCGAACGAGAAGCAGCTCGGGTTGGCCAGGCCGGCCGCCTTCACGAAGGTCGCGTTCTGCTTGTCGGCGTTCGGGCTGGCCGCCGTCACCGGGCCGGTCACCACGCTGGTGGTGGTGGAGCCGTGCTGGAGATAGTTCGAGGAGCCACTGGGCGCCGTCGTCTGCAGCGAGACGCGGGGACCCGGCGAGAGGGTGAAGCTGACGTCGTTGGACGCCCCGGGCGTGGGCCCGCTCGCCGTCTGGAAGTCCCCGCAGTTGCTGTCGGTGTCGTTGCCGTCGGGGAAGCGGGCGGCGCTGCGCCCGTTGGCGCCCGTCGTGCCCGGGTTGCTCACTCGGCAGCCGCTCTGCCCCGCCCCGGAGGTCGCCTGGTAGCCCTCGGCGGTCCACGGGTCGACGAGGCTTCCGTAGTTGAGGCTGTCGACGACCAGCTGCTGGGTGTCCCGCAGCACCATGTTGCCGGCGCTGGCGAGGGCCGGCCGCCGAACCACTGGTGCGGTGCCGGCGTCCCCGGGTAGCCGGCGTTCGCCACCGCGGTGTCACGCACCGGCGCGTTGACGGCGTGGGCGTTGGCGAGGGGCTCGTCGAGGGTGATGCCGCTGCCGAGCGCCTGCACCGGCTCGTTGCTCGAGTGCGGGAAGCGCGACGCCGGCGTGAAGCTGACCCCGGTTCCCCGCACGCTGTAGGGGAGGTTGGACGCGTGCTCGAACCGCAGCGGCTCGGCGATGGTGATGCCGGTGCCGTTCGCGCCGGAGGTGCCGACCGCAGTGACCGTGACGTACTCGATCCCGTGGCCGGGGCTGTCGATGTCCAACCGGATCCGGTCACCGACCGAGATGTTGGCGGTCGAGGACATCCTGATCCTGGTGTCGCCCACGTGCGCGTCCGCCGACAGGAGCCCCTGGGTGCCCTGCCTGCCGACCGCGGTCACCGTGGCCACCTCGTGGTTGGCGCCGAAGCCGAGGCCGATCTTCTGGCCCACGGTGAAGCCGGACACGCTGGTGACGGGCACGTTGGTCGAGCCGGCGGGGATCGTGACGACCGGACCGTCGGGGAGGGGCTGCCACAGGGTGGTGTTGCCGGTGGCGGCCGTCCCGACGCTGACGATCGTGCGGGTCTCCGCGCCGGCGCCGGTGTCGACGGCGATCTGGTGGCCGGCCGCCAACCCGGTCGTGCTCCTGACGTTGACGGTGGTGTCGCCGCCGGCGGCGGGGGCCGCCAGCCCGGAGTTGGCCAGGCCGAGCAGATAGAAGCCGTGGCCCGGCAGCGTGGTGCCGGCCGGGACGGTCACCGTGGAGAAGGTGGCCTGCTGGGCCGGGTGCTGGGTCAGGGTCCAGTTCGAGATGTCGATGTCGGCGGCGCCGGCGTTGTAGAGCTCGATGTACGCGTTGGTCGAGTTGCCGGTGCTGCCGGTGCGGAATTCGTTGATCTTGATCGGGCTGACGTTCCGCACCTTCTCGACCGTCGTCTCGGACTGCCGCCCGCCCTTCGTCGGGCTCGTCCACCAGGCGTTGCCGGTCAGGTCGCCGTTGAAGGGGGCCGGTCCCGAGGTGACCTTGAAGGTCGCGCTCACGCTCGCGCCGGGTGCGACCGGGTCCTCGAACGTCACCGAGGTGTCCGTGGTGCCCGGGACGACGGAGGTCCACTGCTTGTCGGGCAGGGAAATGCTCAGCTTCACGCCCACCGCCGCGGAGCCGGTGGTGTTGGTGAACGTCACAGTGGTGTCCTGCGAGGACCCGGGAGCGAAGGTCTGGAGCCCGGGCGGGGTGGAGACCGCCGACGCCGGCGCGATGCGCAGCCGCTGCACGTCGTATTTGGCGGCCACGACGTTGTCCTGGATCTGCTGGTCGACGGCGTCCGACGGGTACCCGGTCGTCATCGCGCCCTCATAGAAGGTGCCCTGCGACCCGTTGCTGTTGTCGCCACCGTTGCCCAGGAGGATGGCCCCCTGCTTGCGCATCGGGTCATAGGTGGCGTTGATGCGCGGCCCGTCGAACATGGTCGACAGAGGGCCCTGCTGGGCGTCGCCGCCCAGCGAGGCCCAGTGGTGCGGCTCGCCCTTGGCCATGGCGGTCACGAACCGCCAGTTGATGCTCGGCAGGTCCGCGCAGACCTTGGAGGTGCTACCCGGGTTGACGCAACCCACCAGGTTGTTCTCCTGGTCCGTCATGATCCACGGACCGGCTCCGCTACCGCGGTACCAGGCGGTGGCGTTGCCGTAGTAGGTGGTCTCCATCGTGCCGTTGCCGTCGTCGCGGCTGTCGATCTCGGCGTTGCCGTAGTCGTAGCAGCAGCCACTGTTGTAGTGCTGGCCGTTGATGACCCAGTACTGCCCCTGCGGCTGGTCGTCGACCGCGACACCCCTGGTGTCGTTGTTCCGCAGGCCCATGCCCGGCTCGATGAAGATCCCGTACGCCTTGTGGCCGCCGACGGTGATCGGCGCCATGTCGGCGATCGGGAGGTTGTTGAAGCCGCCCAGGGCCGGGCCGCTGAACCCACCGCGGGGGGCCTGAGTGAGGTCGTTGTGCATGGGGGACTGGTCATAGAGGACGGTGATGAAGCAGGTCGTGTCGGCGCAGAACGCATCCTGTGCGGCCGCGTCTGCGTAGCCGCCCGCGTCCGCGAACGGCCGGGCGACGGGCTGGACGATGCCGATGTCCCTGACCGCGTTGTCCGACAGTCGACGAACCTGGTATAGCGGGCCGTTGTAGGAGGCGTACATCGCCCGGGTGGTGCTGTGCGCGGCGACGCAGGGGGTGCCGCCGGCGGCGTAGACGTCGCACGGTCCCTGCGGTCGAGCCGGGGCGGCCTGCGTGGCCTCCGCCGCCGGTGGCATCGTGAAGGTGGTGCCGAGCAGCGTGAGCGCCATCGCCGCGGCGGCGGCGAGCAGGGGCGGTACCCGTCGGGTAGAGGATCTGAACATGGGGGTTGGCTCCGATCCGTCGTCTGCCGATCGAGTCGGTCTGGGGGCTGGGTCGAGGTGGGGTCTGGACTGGGCCGCATGGGGGTCTCGTGGAGCTATGGCCGCGCCACCCCTGTGGCGGTGGTCCTCGGGGCCGTCCGTTCGGCGGGCGCAGTGGTGGGGGTTTCTGCGAACCGCGGCGGAATTGCATCATGCGGGAATCGCTCTCCTCTGGGCGGCATTCCAAAGGGCATGACTGTTAGCGCTAACCAGTTCCGGTTGGCAGGCTGCCGTTCGAATATCCGGGCACGGGGGAGTGGCCTGAGCAGGCAGGGTGTCCGACGTTGATTAGCGGGCTATTGACGAAGATGTTAGCGTTAACATTTGTCGGTCAACTTATTGAAACATCATCGACACATTAGTGTCAATCGACGTGTCCACCTGAATTCGGTGGTCACGCTCCCAAAGCATCCCGGGTGCGCGTGGCCGGCGACCCGCCGGTCAGCCGGTGCTGCCGTCGACGCACGATGCCGCTCCACAGCAGAGAGCCTGGCCCAGCCCCGATCGGGGCTGGGCCGGGCTCTCTCTACGTCACCAGCCTTTCTGACCGCCTGCCGGGCGCCGTCAGTCGACGAGCGTCCACGGGCCGTAACGGTCGCCGGGGGCCTGGTTGCGGGTCCACCACTTCGCCCGGTACACGTGGCCCTGGTGGGTCACGGTGTCGCCGGCGGTGAAGATCCGGGATGCGGTCCAGACAGTGGCGCCATCCTCGGTCAGGGCCAGTTCCTGCCACGGGCCGTAAGGATTGCCTGGCGCCTGGTTGCGGGTGTACCAGCTGGCGAGGTAGACCCGGCCGTTGTAGGTGACCTTGTCACCCTCGTGGTAGACCGTCGACGAGTTCCACGCGTTGGGCAGGTTGACGGTGACGGTGAAGGTGGTCTGGGCCGCCTTGACGTAGGCGTTGCCCGAGTACGAGACGGTCAGCGTGTGTTCGCCGCCCGCCAGCCCGGCCGGCAGGGTGAACGTCGCGCTGTTTCCGTCCAGCGTGGCCGAGCCCCGTGCGGTGTCGCCTTCGGACAGCTCGACGGTGCCGGTGACCGGTGAGCCGTCGTCCGCGGTGACGGTGACGGTGACGGTGGCCGCGGTACCCCAGTCGACGGGCTGCGAGTCGACGGCAAGGGTCGGGTCGGTCTTCTTCAGCGTGAGCAGGCCGGGCCGGTAGGGCAGGAGGCCATAGTCACCGCCGGAGCTGGGGTCGCGACCCTGGTAGAGCAGCTGCAGGTTGCACGGGTCGATGGTCATGGTCTGGTCGGGGTTGGTGCGGATCAGCTCGCCGTGGCTGATGTCGTTGGTCCAGGTGGCACCGCTGTTGGCCTTGCCGGCGAAGGGGCTGCTCTCGGCCACGGCCTGCGGGGTCCACTCACCGTCGAGGCTGGTGGCGGTGAACGACCGGAAGTACCGCCCGTTGGCGCCGATCGCCTCGACGATCATGAGGTACTGGTCCTGGCCCTGGACCTTGTAGACCTGGACCGCCTCGAACAGGTTGTTCCTCGTGTCGGACATGATGATGGGCGCGGTGGTGCCGAAGTCGCCCGGGAAGTTCTCGATCGGCATGCTGGCCCGGTAGATGTTGCCGTTGTCCCCGGCGAAGAACAGGTACATGTTCTTGTCGTCGCCGATGAGCGTCTGGTCGATGGGGCCGGTGCCGGAGTTGGCGATGCGCCCGGAGAACAGCGGCCTCGCGGCGGACCATCCGTTGGGGTTGGTCGGGTCGTTCGACGTCCGGTAGCTGAAGGGAGTCGCGCCCCACTGGTAGGCCAGGACCCAGATGTCCTTCGGCGCGAAGTAGAACAGCGTCGGAGCCACGGTGGACGAGGTCATCGTGTTCTGGGTGGCGGTGGCCATGTCGGACCAGTCGTCGAAGAGGCCGAAGTTCATCGAGCCCCACCGCGTGCCGGTGTCGTGGGTGGTCGCGTAGACGAGATGCTGGCCGTTGTATTCGACGGTGGTGAAGTCCTTGAGCGAGACCCAGGCCGCCTTGGGGGTGGCGAGTGGCCCCGTGGAGGTCCAGCGATATGTGGTGGGAAGGGCACACGTCGTCGACGAACTGGGAGCCGGCGGCGCGCCGTCGGCACTCGCCAAGGGACTCCCGGTGGCAGCGCTGGCGGGAGCAGCTTGGGTCGATACCGCCCCGAGCGGCGCCAGCGTCATGACGACGGCAAGAGCTAACGAACGAATACGGGGGGTCTTCTTCACTCTCACCTGGATAACTCCTGTCCTTGGTAGGCCGCTGGCTGGGGGACTTCGCCAGCGATTGCCGGAGGCAACGAGGCGTCTCCGCCGTCGTCGGGATGGATCGTGCTTGATCTCTGCTGCGGGGAACGGATCAGGGCTGGCGGTTCCGCACGGCCGCCACGCGGGCGGTCTGCGGGCCGCGATCAACCACTTCACGGGGCTCGAGGTCGTCCGCGGGGGGCCGATGTTAGCGTTAACATTTTTGCGACCACTTTGGTCCTGTTAGGAGGCGACAGCGGGTTGTTGGCGTGAGGGTGGACTGGACTCGCTCAGGCCCTGTTGCGATCAGATTGCCACATCGTTTCGCAACGTACAAGGTTCCGGAGGCGCGGGGCCGATGCCGTCCAGGTCCGCGCGGTCCGGGCCGAACGCCGCCGGTTCACGCGAGCGCGGCCGCGACGGTGCTGGTCAGGGAGCCTTCTGGTAGTGCCGTGACTGCTCTTGACCTTCGTCGATGAGGCTGTGGTCGTCATCGCCGATGCGGGTTACGGTGAGCCGAGCCCCGTCCCATCGACTCACAGCAGCGGAACACCGTCCTGACCCTCTCCGATGCTGAGGCCCATCTGGCTCGAATGCCACGGCCAACCGCCTGGCCAGGGTCTCCTGTCCGATGACCCCTTCGTCGCGCCCGAAAGCATCAGCATCGAAGACTCCGCTTCACAGGCCGGCGACGCCCGCTCACTGGACAGACTCTTTCTGTCGGCGGTTTCGTGGGGCACCGTATTTGGTGCCGGCAATATCGAGTCGCCGGTGCACCTGGTCCCCACCGGGCCACCGCCTCGTCCGCTCGACCGTGATAGGTCCAGCATGAGTTCTGCGGGGCCCGGTGGCCCCAGGACACGGACGACCGGCGACAGGGCTGAGCGCCATCGAGCGCCGATCAGTGAGCGACCGGCTTACGTGTCCTGAGACCACCAGGTGCCCACCTGCTGCTGCAACAGCAAGGAGGACACCATGAGTGTCGAACACAACCCGCCGACGCGCCGGCCCACCGCGGGCGTCGACTGGGCCAGCACCGAACACGCCCTCGCGATCGTCGGCCCCGACGGTGTCGAGGTTCAACGGATGCTCGTCGAGCACACCGCTGCGGGCCTGCGGAAGCTGCTGCGATGCCTGCAGCAGACCGGCGTGGCCGAGGTCGGTATCGAACGTCCCGACGGGCCCATCGTCGACGCTCTCCTCGAGGCAGGGATCACGGTTTTCGTGATCGCCCCGAACCAGATCAAGCACCTGCGCCGCCGCTACGGCGCAGCCGGCAACAAGGACGACCGCTTCGACGCCTACGTCCTGGCCGACACCGTCCGCACCGACCGCCACCGCCTGCGTCCCCTCACCGTGGACTCTCCCGCGACGCTCACGTTGCGGATGACCGTCCGCGCCCGCAAGGACCTCATCGCCGCCCGTGTCGCGATGGCGAATCAGCTGCGCGCCCACCTCGAACACGTTCTGCCCGCGGCGATCGGGCTGTTCCGCGATATCGACTCCGCCATCACCCTGAGCTTCCTCGCCCGGTTCACGACCCAGGAGCAGGTCGACTGGCTGTCGCCACGCCGACTGCAGAACTGGCTGCGCAGCGTCTCCTACCCCAACCCGGCACGAGCCGGGCTGCTGCACGCCCACCTGGCCGCGGCTACCCGCGGCACCACCGGTGCTGAAGCCACCGCCCGGGCGCACGTCACCGCCGCGCTGGTGGCCGGGCTCACCGCCCTGCGAGAACAGATCAGCGCGTTGGAAGAGCAGATCGCGATCCAGTTGCTGCAGCACCCAGACGCGGTGGTGTTCACGTCCCTGCCCCGGGCAGGGATCGTGCGAGCGGCCAGGCTCCTGGCTGAGATCGGTGACGCCCGCGGCCGTTTCCCGACGCCGGAAGCACTCACCTGTCTGGCCGGGGCCGCGCCCTCGACGAGGCAGTCCGGCAAGGTGAAAGTCGTCAGCTTCCGCTGGGCCGTCGACAAACAACTCCGTGGCGCGGTCATCGACTTCGCCGGCGACTCCCACCACGCCAACCCCTGGGCCGCTGACCTCTACCAGCGGGCCCGAGCCCGGGGCCACGACCATCCCCACGCGACCCGCATCCTCGCCCGCGCATGGCTGCACGTCATCTGGCGTTGCTGGCAAGACGGCGTCGCCTACGACCCCACCCGCCACCGAGCTCTGCAAGCCGTACTCACGGCCGCCGCTTGACACAGGGCTACTCATGCCGAGAAGGGTTCACTCGGTCATGCGATGGACCTCCGATGCTTGGGAAACAGCCTGCGGACGCACGGGTCACATGCGGCGGATGGTGGGCGGGCGTCACCCAGGCCGCAGCGCCCGGATCAGGGTGGTAACCCTGGTTAGTGGCCGAGAGTGCGGTAACGGAGGTGAACGACGCCGTTTTGGAACCGGCGCTCGTCGAGGAGCGCGAAGTCGGCGCGCACGCCAGTAGGCAGCCCCGGCTTGCCGCCTCCGACGGCCGTGGGCCAGACGAATAACTGACACTCGTCAACCAGCCCAGCCCGCATGGCTTGCGCCGCCAGGTTGGCGCCTCCAACGGTGATATCCCTGCCGGCCGTGGCCTTCAGCTGGTGTACGACGGCGGGGTCGAAACGGCGCTCCAAGCTGGTGACGGCCGTCGACGCCGCGGTGAGAGTCGTGGAGTAGACGACCTTGTTCGCCGCTTGCCAGGCGCTCGCGAAGTCAGCCATGAGGCCGGACTGCGCGGCTAGAGCAGCGTCGGTTTCCCAGACAGCCATCGTTTCGTACAGGCGCCGCCCGTAAAGGAAAGTACCCACCGACCGCAGGAGGTTGGTGGTGAACGTGAATACCTCGTCGTCGGGCGGGAACCAGTCGAAGGCTCCCCTTTCGTCCTCGATATAGCCGTCAAGCGACACATTAGTTACGTAGATCAGCTTTGCCATGCCTCTACCTCCCGGTGCACGTAGGACCCGATTGGGATGTCACCCTCGCCTGCGAGCTGGTTGAGCATCACGGGTCGGGCAGACGTCTCCGCCTCTCGCTCGTTCTACGAACGACTCGGCCTGGCACCAGCATCGTCTACAACTACCCGCAGACCGGTGACGACCCGAAGTGGCACTGGACCACCAAGTCGTACACCGACCGGCTGGGCTACCCCACCGAGTTCACCTACCTGGACCCGGACGCCACCAACAACATCCAGACCACGGTCATGTCGCTCGCTACCGGGGCGCCAGTTGCAAGTCTTCTCTGATGATGACCATGGATGTCCGGTTGCCGTTGCCCCTCCGACATGAACTCCCACGACAGCCGGCCGGTTCCCGTACGCCGACCAGCGGCGAAGTCACGCGCTGCTCGTCTGTCTGTTGGACGGCAGGGAAGTCGATGGTGGCGGGGGAGTGGTGCGACGACTCCTTTACTCGGCCGGTTTATGCTTCAGGCGACCTGGGTAAATGTGCGTGAGCATGCCGTTGGGCCACCGGACTACTGGGGGTCAAGGCGCCGTTCATCCGCTTCAGGGATGAACGCGACGGCGCGACGCAAAGTCGCGTCGCGCCGCCATGTTCTCACGGGTTTATCGAGGGCGACTGCCCGACCAACACGGCCTTGACCTGCTGATATGCGGTCAGGCTCTGTGTGGCGAGATCTACTGCCGCCGATGACAACTAGATCAACGGAATGACCGCTGTCAGCGCCGGGACCAGGTCACCGCCAAGTACGCCCGGCACGGGGTCGACACCGAGATCATTGGCCTCAACCGTCCCAGCCAGAAGCTGCATGGTCGGCTTTCCGGGCAGCTGACATCGCACTAACCTCCGACGAGGCCTGCCATTGTAACTGACGGTCGAGCTGGGGAACAAGGACGGGCCGGGGCCACGTCGCCGGCACACCGCGGGCTCGATGACGAGGTTTCCGCCACGCCGGGGCGTCCACACTCGACCTCATCGGCGCCACCCCGCCCCACCAGCGCGATCGCCCGACCTGCCGGCGGCTCCCCGGAGCCGCACGAGGCTCGCGGCGGCGATCCGGCGAGGATGGATTATCTTGTCGTGGGGGCCGCGGCGTCACCTGACCAGCCGAGACGGCGGTCGCCGATATCAGGGAGGTCCGCATGACAGATGCAAGTTCGCTCGAGTCGACGCTCGCCGCCGCCGAGCGGCAGGCCGACGCGGCATTGAAGGTGCTGGCGACAGCGACCGCCCAGTTGCGGAAGGCCCGGACCGCGGCGAAGGCCGGACAGCTGCGTGACCTGCGCAAAGCCACGTCCGCGGCCGAGTCGCTCGCCGCCGATTTCGTCGCGGCGGCGGCCGATCTGCGTACGGCGTTCGACATCGACGAGCAGGGGTACCTGTCGTCCGGCGAGTACACGACCGAGCTGCTCGCCGCCGCCGAGGCGGCCGGCGTGGCGATGTATGAGGAGGACGATCAGCTCATGTGCTACCCGTCACTCGTACGGGTGCTCGTGGCCGACGCCTCGGTGGAGGTGGACAAGGTACGCGAGCGGCGGCTGCGGCCGTCGGTGCTGGTCGGCGTTCTGGCCGCGGCGCAGCAGCGGGCGCCCCGGTTCAAGCCGGAGCCGTTCCTGGACAGCCTGTGCGCCGCGTACGAGCTGGTCGTGGCCGAGGCCGGCAAGAGCCCGGACGCGGTCGTCAGGCTGGTCGACGTGTGGCGCGTGCTGACGATGCTGCCCGGGCAGGCCAAGGAGTACACGAAGCAGGAGTTCGCCCGTGACCTGTACCTGCTGGATCAGAGCGGGGTCACGGCCACCGCGCGCAGCGCCCGGCAGCTGCGCTGGTCGGCGAGCACCGGCACGAAGACCAGCGGCGTGTTGACCACCGTGGCCCGCAGCGGCCAGCGCCAGCGGTACTGGGGTGTCTCGTTCACCAAGGCCGAGGCCGACCGATGAGCCTGCCGCAGCAGCGGTCCGAGCTGCCCGGTGGCGGTGGGGTGCACCACATCGACGAGTACCTCGACTTCGTCGCGGCCGAATACCTGCACACCTACATCTCGCTCGGCGGGACGGCGGTGCGGCTGGTCGTCACCGGCGACGACGACATCGCCAAGAGGTTCGACCGCGGGCTGGCGCAGCGGTGCACCGCCGGCGCGGGCGGGTTCGTGTACGTCACCGTGGACAGCGCCGTGACCCGGGTCCATCTGATGGATCAGCTGTTCTTCGCCGTCGCCAGGCAGGTCGACTGGATGGCGCTGGCGGCAACGGTGCTGACCGAGGCTTACCGGCAGGCGGGCTTCCCTGCGCCGGGCTCCGGCGTCGCTGAGCTCGACGTCGCGGTGGTCGCCGCCCACCATGAGATCGACAGCAGTGAGCTGTACCGCAGCGTGCGGCGGGCGCTGGAGCGGGCGGTGCTCAAGGACAGCGCGCTGGCGCACGAGTTCCGGGTGGCGATGTACCGGCTGTGCCAGGCCGTGATGGCGCACGGCGACGTGACCCAGGCCGATCGGCTGGCCGTGCTCGGCTGGCTGCAGGGCGAGAAGGTGCCGGCCGCGCAGCTGCGATCCGTGCTGCTGCACACGAAGATCGCCAGGCACAACGCGCGGGCGATGCTGACGTCGCTGAGCCAGTGGGTGCGCCGGGCCGGTCGCAGCGGCACCGTGCTGCTGATCGACCTGGAGCGGGTGGCGGTCGCGCGCCGGCCGGCGGCCGAGGAACGCGACGGCCACTACTACTCCAAGGCCGCCACGCTCGACGCGTACGAGCTCCTGCGGCAGCTCATCGACGCGACCGACGAGCTCGCGGGCCTGTTCGTCGCGGTGCTGCTGCCGCCGGAACTGGTCATCGACGAGGCGCGCGGCCTGCCCGCGTACAGCGCGCTGCACCTGCGCGTGGCCGACGAGGTGCGCGACCGGCACCGGGCGAACCCGTTCGCCGCGCTGATCCGTCTCGACGTACGACTGGAGGCCGTCCGATGACCGCGTTGACCACCACGAGCCGTCGGTCAGCCACCGGCGGGCGATAGAGGCGCTGCGGGCGGGCGTGCCGTGCCTGGACGCGGTGGCGATGCTCGGCTCCGGCCAGACTGAGATCGAGGACCGCTTCCTCGACCTGCTCGGCACGACCCGTGAGGGCCGTGCGAGCGGCATGCTGATCGGCGGCGGCTTCGGTTCGGGCAAGTCGCATCTGCTCGAGCATCTCATGCGCCTGGCCCTTGACGAGGGCTTCGCGGTCAGCCGAGTGGTCATCAGCAAGGAGACGCCGCTGCACGACCGGGCGAAGGTGTTCAGCGCCGCCGCAGACTGTGCCGTCGTGGCCGGGGGGAGCGGGCCGGCGATCGCCGGCGCCGCCGCGGCGCTCGATGTCGACGGGCGCGGCTTCGCCGAGCTGTTGCGATGGTCGCTGTCCCCTGCCGCCGGGCTCAACGAGCGGTTCGCCGCCACGCTCTCGCTGTACGGAAAGATCCGCGATCTTGATCCGGAGTTCGCCGAGAAGCTGGTCCGGTTCTGGTCTGGTGACCCGATCAGCGTGCCCGACCTGCGCCGCCGGCTGAAGGCGGCGGGAGAGGGCCCGGTGGCGCTGTCCCCGGTGTCCGCCAAGGACCTGGCCGAGCAGCGGCTGCGGTTCGCGGCCCGGCTGTTCACCGCCGCCGGTGGGGCGGGCTGGCTGTTCCTGTTCGACGAGGTCGAACTGGTGGGACGCTACTCGCTGCTGCAGCGCGCCAAGTCGTACGCCGAGATCGCCCGGTGGGTGCAGGGCGACCATCAGGTGCCCGGCCTGCCCGTCGCCGCCGTGCTGGCGATGACCGACGACTTCGAGGCGGCCGTCATCACCGGCAAGAAGGACCGCGAGAACGTGCCGGCCAGGCTGCGTGACCGGCAGACCCCGGACGCGCTGGCGCTGTCCAACCGCGCCCAGGCCGGCATGCGCATCATCGACCGCGAGATGACGCTGCTCACGCCGCCCGACGCGGCCGAACTCGACCGGGCGTATGGCCGGTTGAAGGAGCTGCACGGCACGGCGTTCGGGTGGAACCCGCCCGATATCGCGGGCCTCGAACGTCTCGGTGCCACCCGGATGCGGCAGTACATTCGCGCGTGGATCAACGAGTGGGACCTCGTCCGGCTGGACCCTGCGTTCCAGCCCGACACGGTGGCGGTGCAGATGGACTCCGACTACCGCGAGGACGTCGACCTGGAAGGCATTCCAGAGGAGGCCTGAGCAGGTGTTCGGCCCCTCGCACCACGCGGTGTTCCGGCCGCACGAACTTCCCCGGGCCGGCCGGCTCGCGGTATGGGGTCCGGCCATCACCGGGCCCGACACGATCGAGCTCTTCCACGGTCCGGCGGCGCGTCTGCACCGGCGCCCGACGCTCGTGCGACTGCTGACGGTCGCCGAGGCCGTCGCGCAGCTGCTGTCGGTACGGCAGGCGAGCCCCTCGGTGGCGGCGTGGTCCGCGGCGACGCTCGCCGGGCTGGACCTCGTGGCCCGCGGCCGGCTGTCGCCCGCGGTGACCGCAGCAGGGTTCGGCTCGTGGCGGATCGGACCGCTCGCGGCTGCCGACGCCGACCGGCTGCACGCGCTGGCCGCGGCGATGCCGCCCGAGGGGCACTGCATCGTGCTGCCCGACAGCTGGCCACCGGTACGGGTGCCCGAGCCGCAGGCGCTGATCCGTGACTGGTGGGACGCCCTGGCGGACACACTGGCACGATCAGGCGTGGACGGACCGTTCACCCAGCACGCCCCGGTGAAGGTCCGCGGCCCGCTGGGCTGGCTGCGGCCAGACGAGACGGCCCGAACGGTGCTGCGGGTGGCCTTGCCGGTGGCGCCGGACGGCCCGTACGAGATCGGGGTGTGGCTGCGCAGCGCCAGCGACCCGAGCCTGCTCATCGAGGCGGACCGGTTGTGGCACGCGCCGCCGGCCGTGGCCGCGCGGTTCGGCCCGGCACCGGACACCGCGATGCTCACCGCCCTGCACCGCGGCGCCCGGCTCTGGCCGCCCATGGCCGGGCTGCTCGACCAGCGTTCGCCGCGGCCGATCGAGGCAGCCGACGACACGATCACGGACCTGCTCGGCGCGGTCGAGACGCTCTCCGGCGCGGGTATCGAGGTGCTCGTGCCCGTGGAGCTGCTCGGCGAGCCGCTCGCGCTGCGCGCGGTGGCGACCCCCAAGCCGGACCGGGTCGCCGAAGCGGCGTTCACGCTCGACGCAATGCTGAATTTCACCTGGCGGCCGACGGTCGGCGGGGAGGCGCTGACCGAGGAGGAGCTGGCGCAGCTCGCCCAGGCCAAGAGGTCCCTGGTCCGGTTGCGGGGCCAGTGGGTCCGGGTGGACCACGAGGTGCTGGCACGCCTGCGGCGCCCGCGGCGGCCGCTCACCGGGATCGAGGCGTTGGCGGCGGCGCTGTCAGGCGGCCTCGACCTGGACGGGGACTGGGTCGAGTTCGAGCCGACCGGCGCGTTGCGTGCGATGACCGGCATGCTCGCCGAACTGCCGGACACGCCGGTGCCGGCGGACCTGGCCGGCACGCTGCGGCCGTACCAGCAGCGAGGGCTCAGCTGGCTGGCCGGCATGACCGAGTCGGGGCTGGGCGGCTGCCTCGCCGACGACATGGGCCTCGGCAAGACCATCCAAGTCATCGCGCTGCATCTGCACCGGCAGGGCCGCGGGCCGACCCTGGTCGTGTGCCCGACCACGCTGCTCGGCAACTGGGAGCGCGAGATCAGGCGGTTCGCCCCGGGCGTGCCGGTGCGCCGGTACCACGGCGGTGAGCGGCACCTGATGGACCTCGCCAAGAACGAGATCGTGCTCGTCACGTACGGCATCGTGCGCGCCGACGCGGCCGCGCTCGCCGAGGTGGGCTGGGGGCTGATCGTCGCGGACGAAGCCCAGTACGTGAAGAACCCGCTGTCGCAGACGGCCCGGCAGCTGCGGTCGCTGCCCGCGACCGCGCGGCTGGCGCTGACCGGCACGCCCGTGGAGAACAAGCTCTCCGAGCTCTGGTCGATCCTCGACTGGACGACGCCGGGGCTGCTCGGCTCACTGTCGCGGTTCACCAGCACCATGGCGGTGCCTGTCGAGCGCAACCGCGATCCCGCCACGACCGAGCGGCTGGCCCGGCTGATCCGGCCGTTCCTGCTGCGGCGGCGCAAGTCCGACCCCGGCATCGCGCCGGAACTGCCGGCCAAGACCGAAACCGATCGCATCGTGCCGCTGACCGCCGAGCAGGCGTCGCTGTACCGCGCGGTGGTCGCGCAGAGCCTGGCCGACATCGAGGCCAGCGGTGGCCTGCAGCGGCGCGCGCTGATCGTCAAGCTGCTCACGGGGCTGAAGCAGATCTGCAACCACCCCGCCCACTACCTGCATGAGCAGGGGCCGACAGGTGGCCGGTCCGGCAAGCTCGCGGCGCTCGACGACCTGCTGGACGTGGTCCTGGCCGAGGGCGAATCGGCGCTGGTCTTCAGCCAGTACGTGCAGATGTGCCGCCTGATCGAGCGGCACCTGGCCGCGCGGGGGATCCCCACCCTGTTCCTGAGCGGACAGACGGCCGACCGGGACGAGGTGGTGGCCGACTTCCAGGCCGGCACGGCGCCGGTGTTCCTGCTGTCCCTCAAGGCCGGCGGCGTCGGGCTCAACCTCACCAGGGCGACCCACGTCGTGCACTATGACCGGTGGTGGAACCCGGCCGTGGAGGACCAGGCCACCGACCGGGCGTACCGGATCGGGCAGGACCGGCCGGTGCAGGTGCACCGGCTCATCGCGGAGGGCACCGTCGAGGACCGGATCGCCACCATGCTCGCGGACAAGCGGGTTCTGGCCGAGTCGGTGGTCGGTGCCGGGGAGCACTGGCTGGCCGACCTGTCCACCGCCGACCTCGCCGACCTGGTCACCCTGGGGTCTGCGTGACGTACCCGACGCATGGCCGGACCTGGTGGGGCAAGGCCTGGGTGGAGGCGCTCACCGCCCGGGCGCGGCTCGACCCCGATCGGCTGATCCACGGCCGGGCGTACGTCCGCGGCAACCGAGTACACGACCTGGTCATCACGCCGGGTGCCGTCGGTGCGCTCGTGTCCGGCGGCGGGCCGCGACCCTATTCAGTGATCATCAATGTGCCCGTGCTCGACGCCGCGGGCTGGGCGCGGGTGTTCGAGGCGATGTCGGCCCAGGTCGGTCACGTCGCGGCGCTGCTGGCGGGGGATCTCGCGCCGGGTGTCGGCGCCGAGCTCGACCTGCTCCCCGGCGCGGGCGACCTGCGGTGCGTGTGTTCGTGCCCAGACCAGGCCGAGCTGTGCAAGCACGCTGCCGCGGTGTGCTACCTGACTGCGACCTGCTCGACGCGGACCCCTTCGCGGTGCTGCTGCTTCGCGGACGGATGCGGGACGAGGTGCTCGACGCCCTGCGCGACCGGCGGCAGTCCGCATGGACACCGCCCTCGGGGATGCTGGCCAGAGAGGCTTTCCTCCGCCCGGTCGCGCCGCTGCCGCCGCCCGCGCCGCCGCCTGCTCAGCCCGGCGTGCCGGTGCCTCTACGCGCGGCGCCACCGGCTGCCGCCGGCATCACCAGCGCGGAGATCGCCAGGCTGGCCGCTGACGCCGCAGCCCGCGCTTGGGAGCTTCTGGGCGCCGCTGTCACGGCCGGCGATGTTCTGCTCGGCACGCTTGGCGGCGTTGACCCAGCCGCGGAGGGTCTCGTGGTTGACGCCGAGTTCTCGGCCGATCTCACGCAGTGACCGGCCCGGTGACGAGCGGACCAGCTCAACCGCATCCAGGCGGAACTGCTCGGGGTACTTCGACGGACGGGGCACCAGGACATCCTTCCCCCAGACCACTGTCTGGGCTCAGGGTGTCCGGTCCAGAGGGGGAACCCCGGTCCTTCGTTGTGCCTCCCTGTACGTAGGCAGTAGGTGACCACGACGGACGAAGGAACCGAGCCGGCCGCATGGGGGCTCCGTTGCATTGAGCGTTGGCAAGATCGAGGCAGGCTTGACCGGTGAAGCCATCAACCCGTCCTCGCCCCTGGCTGCCGCCGACGTCGGCGTTCGCCGGGTTCCGGTTCCCGGCCGAGGTGATCGTGGTCGCGGTCCGCTGGTACCTGCGCTACAACCTGTCCTACCGCGATGTGGAGGAACTGCTGGTCGAACGCGGCATCGAGGTCGACCACGTCACCGTCTACCGGTGGGTGCAACGCTTCACGCCGCTGCTGGCCGACGCGGCCCGATTCTGCCGCCACTCACCGCGTGATCGATGGTTCGTCGACGAGACGTACGTCAAGGTCAACGGTGTGTGGCGGTACGTGTACCGGGCAGTTGACCAGTATGGGCAGGTCATCGACGTGCTGGTCTCGGCCCGCCGGGACGCTGATGCGGCCCGGCGGTTCTTCCGTCGTGCCCTGGCCACGCTGAAGGTGACACCCAGCGAGGTGGTCACCGACGCCGCCGCGATCTACCCGGGCGTGCTTGACGAGCTGATCCCGTCCGCGTGGCACCACGTCGAGCGGTACGCCAATAATCCGATCGAGGCCGATCACAGCCGGCTCAAACAGCGGTTAAGACCGATGCGCGGGCTGCGGACCGACAAGACAGCGCAGGTGATCATCGCCGGACACGCCTTCATGCAGAACCTACGACGCGGCCACTACGAACTCGGAATCGACGCCCCACCGGCTACGCGGGTCGCCGCGGCGTTCACCGAACTCGCCCAAGCGATCTGACCGCGGATTCGATACCGGTTCGACACGTCCGCCGATCCCACAATGCAACGGCGCCGGACGAACTCGGCCCAGGCGTTCTCCCACAGCTTGACGATCGCCGGGTACTTGCGGCCCCAGGTCTCGGTGAACGCCCGCATCCGCAAGGCCGTCCGCGCCCGTCGGCACTTCCCGAACGAGGCCGCCGCACTCAAGGGCGTGTACATGGCGCTGATGAGCCTCGACCCGACCGGCGCCGGCCGCCGCCGGTGGACCATGCGCTGGAAGGCACCGTTGAACGCGTTCCAGATCGCCTTCGAGGGCCGGCTCACCCCGTCCAACGACTGACCACCTCAACAACCAAGATCAGCCGTTAACTTGATGCGATGAAGGAGCGGGGCCTCCGCTCCTCGTGACAGTCACCCTGGTCAGGGGTTTCCCTGGGGTTGTCACGACGTACCACGACGAAGGAGGCCCCTGTGGACGAGTATGACGGCCGGCAGTATGTGGGGATAGATCTGCATCGGCGGCGCAGCGTGATCGTGCGGATGACTCCGGACGGCGAGCGGATCGGACCGGTGGTGCGTATCGCCAGCGACCCGGTCGAGTTCGCCGCGCAGGTTGGCTCGTGGGGCGAGGCCCCGGAGGTGGTGTTGGAGGCCACCTATGGCTGGTACTGGGCCGCGGACGTCCTCGCCGACGCCGGCGCCACGGTGCACCTGGCTCACCCGCTCGGGGTGAAAGGCTTCGCCTACCGGCGGGTGAAGAACGACGAGCGTGACGCCGCGGACCTGGCCGACCTGCTACGCATGGGCCGCCTGCCAGAGGCGTGGATCGCGCCGCCGCAGGTGCGGGCGTTGCGGGAGTCTGTGCGGCATCGGGCCAAGCTCGTCGCGTTGCGTTCCGGGCTCAAGGCGCAGGTCCACGCCGTGCT